>CAIZGA010000405.1 GCA_903932385.1 uncultured Acidobacteriota bacterium | reverse complement strand
GCTGGTTAGGAGAATTCCAATGAAAATTAAATTTGTTGCTTATGATTCATTGTTGCCCCGGGCGCTACCTCTGTTGCCTCAATTATTTTGGACAACGGCTGTATTCCTGCTGGCTATTGCCCTTACCGCTCCGCGCGCTGGCGTTGCGCTGGCGCAGGCTACACTTGCCTCGCATGACGGTGCCGCCAGCGCAGCTGACTCGCAGTTGCAAGCCGATGCCCTGAAGGCGCTGAAAAATTCCCGCTTCAAAAATGTGCAGGTCTCGGTGGTAAACGGTGTCATTACCTTGACGGGCACGGTGAATATTTACGCCGACAAGGAAGAAGCTGATTCCAAGGCGCACCACATCAAGGCAGCCGCCGCCATCCGCAACCAGATTCAGGTGGCTGGGCCAACTGTCTCCGACGCGGAGATTTACAAGAAGCTGAGTGACCAGATTGCGTGGGACCGCATCGGCTACGGAACCACTCCGTTCAATGCCATTGATATCCAGGTGAAGAACGGTGTCGTTCTGATGACCGGCCATGCCTATGGCCCCGTCGATAAAGATTCTGCTGTGGCGCTGGCGAAATATTTCAAAGGCGTCAAGGACGTGATTGACGAGATTGAAGTAGACCCGGTCTCCAGTTTTGACGACCAGACACGTCGCGCCGAATACTACTCGATTTACAGTTACAGCGCGCTGAGCAAGTACGGTGCGGACCCGGCGAAACCCATCCGCATCACCGTCATCAACGGCACGGTAATTTTGAGCGGTGTAGTCGACAACAAGACCGACAAAGACCTTGCGTATATCCGCGCCAGCTCTGTGCCGAACGTCTTCAAGGTAATCAACAACCTGCGAGTCGCTGGACAAGCGCCATCCACGGAACCGACAAGCAGCAGTTCCGTCTCAAAATAAATTCTATATCGCGCCCCGTTTTCGCTGCCAAACTTCGGCAGTGAGAGCGGGGCGCATTGCATTTCTGCGAAAATAAAATCATGACCCTGCGGCAACGCTTGCTGACCACGCTCGACATGATTAAGTGGGCGCACTCCATTTTTGCGCTGCCCTTCGCACTCACCGGTGCCATGCTGGCCGCGAACGGTTGGCCGACCTGGCGCCAGTTGCTGTTCATCGTGATTTGCATGGTCACGGCGCGTTCGGCGGCGATGGCTTTCAATCGTCTGGTGGATGCGCGCTACGACGCCACCAATCCCCGCACGAAGATGCGGCCCATCCCGGCCGGTTCGCTCTCGCCCGGATTCACCGCCGGTTTCACCCTCGTCAATGTTGTCGTCTTCATCGCCAGCGCCGCCATGCTCAACCGGCTCACGCTGGAGTTGTCTCCCGTGGCCCTGCTGGTGCTGCTGGGCTACAGCTTCTGCAAGCGATTCACGCAATGGGCACATCTGGTGCTGGGGCTTGCACTCGGCATTGCACCAGCCGCCGCGTGGATTGCCATCCGTGGTTTGCTCGACCCTCACATCCTGCTGCTCACCCTTGCCGTCGTGCTCTGGGTCTCCGGCTTTGATGTGCTTTACGCCTGCCAGGACATCGAGCATGATCGTCGCGAAGGCCTTTATTCCGTGCCCGCAAAATACGGCATCAACGCTGCTTTCTGGATTGCGCGTCTACTACACCTCGGCATGCTGGCTGTACTGGTCTCCCTTCTCATTGTCTTCCATCTGGGATGGCCCGCAGCCGCTGGCGTAGCGCTGACCGCGTTGCTGCTCGGCTATGAACACAGCATCGTTTCGCCACGCGACATCTCCCGCATGAACGCCGCGTTTTTCACGCTCAACGGCATCATCTCCGTCTGCTACTTTTTCTCTGTGATGTTTGCCCTGCTGGTCAAGTAAGTTCTCTGCCGCCGCCGCATGAGAATACCGTGCGATAATTTTGCGAGCAGGGATTAAATTCCCGCTCTATCGGAGATGCTGTGCGCGTTGCCATTCAGGGAGAACCGGGATCCTTCAGCCATGCAGC
>CAIZGA010000404.1 GCA_903932385.1 uncultured Acidobacteriota bacterium | reverse complement strand
GACATTGACGCGGTGATGATTGCCGTGCCCGACCACTGGCATGAGATTGTCGCCACCGAAGCCGCTCGCCACAAGAAAGACATCTACGCCGAAAAGCCGCTCGCGCACACCATCGCCGAGCAGCAGTCCATCGTTCGAGCCGTGGAAAAGAACGGCATCATCTGGCAGATGGGTTCCTGGCAGCGTTCCGTGCCCACCTTCCACAAGGCTGCGGAAATTGTTCGCAACGGACTCATCGGTACGGTGACGCATGTGGAAGTGGGTCTACCCGGTGGCAACTCAGATATCGATGGTGTGCAGAAAGAAGCGCTGGCCAAACTGGCCGCAAATGGCATCACGGTGAAGGGCATGGAAGAAGTGGTTCCCGGCACCAAGGCTTGGGACCTGCTGGTGACCGCACCTCCGCCAGAACTGGATTACGAAACATGGATTGGCCCCTCCAAGATGGAGCCGTACATCAAGGCGCGCTCGCATAAAGACTGGCGTTGGAATTACAACACCGGCGGCGGGCAACTGTTGGATTGGATTGGCCATCACTGCGATATCGCGCACTGGGGTCTGGACTTCGACAACTCCGGCCCGTCAGAAGTGGAAGGCAGCGGCGATCTACCGCCAGCCAACGCGGTCTGGAATGCTGCGCCGAAATATCGCTTTGAGTTGAAGTATCCTAAGGGCGTCACCATGACCATTGCCGGCGGCTACCCAGACATCAAAGGCGGCGTGAAATGGATTGGCACTGAAGGCTGGGTGTGGGTGGACCGCGGCGGATTTGAAGCCTCGAACCCAGACTGGAAACAGGGTAAACAGCTGGCGCGGGAACTGCGCAAGGTCAAGCTGTACTCCTCTGACAATCACCAGAAGAACTTCCTGGATTGCATCAGGACCCGCCAATCTACCATTACGCCGGTGCAAGTCGGACATCATTCGGCAATCCCCGGTCATCTCTGCCTCATTTCCATGAAAACCGGAAAGAAAATCCACTGGGATGCGAAGGAAGAAAAAATCATCGGCGATGCTGCCGCCAGCAAGCTGCTGACCCGCGAATACCGTGGCCCGTGGAAGATGAGCTAAATCTTTGTTTCGTCGCTTCCCGCTGCTGATAAATGTAGCGGGAAGTGGCGTAAAATTTTCCTGAACAACTGTAATCCAAACGAGGATCGACGAAAAAATATGAGTGAATCAACTGAAGGAAAGCTGGCTTCAAGCGGCAAAGCCAATTGGGATTTTACTTTTGCGTTTCTGGCTCTGCGACTTTGGCTCGGCGTACGTGCGTTGTTTGTTGGTATTGAGAAGTTCGGCGCCTATCAATCGGTGGCGCAGCCATTGCTTGACCCTGCGACCGGACAGCCCGATGCTAGCGGCGTGATGGTCAACGTAAACGTGAAGACCTATGCCCTGGCTAATTACGCGGGCATCCCCACTGCGCTCCGCGACAAGTTCGTCCATGAGCCGCTGCTGCCGAAATTTGCCATGGTTGCTTTCGACAAGATGCTGGGACCGACTTTCATTCTGGTCGGCATCATGCTGCTGATTGGCTTGGGCACTCGCGTGTCGCTGCTGGTTCAGGCATTGCTCTTTGTCGCACTGACCATTGGTCTGGTGCTGATTGATCAGCCGGACGGCGTCGCCTACCTCGGAATTCATATTGGACTGGTCGCTGCGGCATTCCTGCTCGCCGAACACAACAGATTTACGGTATTGAAAAAATGGTAAAGCCGCTCCTGAATCGACTCCTGAATCGTCGTGAATTTATCAGTGCCAGCACGGTCGCCGGCGCTACATTGCTGCTGGAAGGCTGCAAGCCCAAAGCTGCCACAAAGACTGCCGCCGTCAGCAAGTCACCGCTGAATGCCATCAACATTGCCCTCATCGGCTATGGCGAAGAAGGCAAAGTCCTGCTGGAATCCATTCTGAATATCGAAGGCGTTCGCCTTGTGGCGCTCTGCGATATCTGGGACTACCACCTGCAGGAAGGCGCACGCTATCTCGGCAAAGTCGGCAACGAAGTTCGCACCTATACCGACTACGAAGACCTGTTGGCCAAAGAAAAAGACCTGCAGGCCGTCGTCATCGCCACGCCGGACTTCTGGCATGCGCCGATGACCAATGCCTGCCTTAAAGCCGGGCTGAATGTTTACTGCGAAAAAATGATGAGCAACACAATTGACGGTGCCCGCTCCATGGTGAAGACCATGCGCGAGACCGGCAAGCTGTTGCAGATTGGTCATCAACGTCGCAGCAATCCACGCTACCTTTTCACCAAGAACCGCCTATTGCAGGAGGCACAGTTCTGCGGCCGCCTGACAGCAGCACAGGGACAATGGAACCGCGCCGTCAAGGAAGACTTTGGCTGGCCCAAGAAATACGAACTATCCGCCAGTACACTCGCCAAGTATGGATATAAGGACATGCACCAGTTCCGCAATTGGCGCTGGTATAAAGGGCTGGGCGGCGGGCCGCTCTCCGATCTGGGCGCGCATCAGATTGACATCTTCAACTGGTGGCTGGGACCGCCGAAGTCCGTCATAGCCAGCGGTGGTCTGGACTACTACAAGAACCACGACTGGTACGACAACGCCATGGTGATTTACGAGTATCCATCGCCGCAGGGAGTCATTCGCGCCTTCTATCAGGTGCAGACAACTACCAGCTCCGGCGGCGGATATTTCGAAACCTTCATGGGCGACGAAGGCACCATCAAGATGTCTGAAGACCCCTCCATCTGCGCCATCTATCGCGAAGCCCGTGCGACCGAAGTCTCTTGGGACGATCTGCTGCAAAAAGGCTACGTCCGCGCCAAGGCCGGTGCCGGAGATGATGCCAGTAAAGTCGACGTGCGCGAAACCGCACAGTTGGCGGAGTATGAAATTCCGGTATTCTTCAACAAGCCACCACACCAGCCGCACCTGGAAAATTTCTTCAGCACTATTCGCGGCACTGCAAAATTAAACTGTCCTGGCGACGAAGCTTTCAGCAGTGAATACTACATTCACAAAGCGAATGAAGCCGTTGCCTCTCAAACCAGACTTGTACTTACACCCGAGGAAGCGAAAGCTTAATATGATGAAAATCCATTCTGCAAAACTCTCCGTTCTTGCCGCTCTGCTTGTCGCAACCGCCGGCCTTGCCCAGAATCAGGTTGTGTTGAAGACCCAATTGCCTGCGCCACTTTTTGTGGGCACTCCCGCGCCTCTGCACATTCCGAATCTTGAGCCGCCGACGAGAGGCAAGCGTCCCGATTTCCTCGTTCCCGCCGGCACCATCAACCTGGCAAAAAATAAAAAAGTCACCGCCAGCGACAACAATCCCAACGTCGGCACGCTCGACATGATTACTGATGGCGATAAGGACGGCAACGAAGGCTCATGGGTCGAGCTTGGACCGGGCAAGCAGTGGGTGCAGATTGATCTGGCAAAGAGGGCCAACATCTACGCGGTTCTCATCTGGCATTTCCATTCTCAGGCGCGCGTGTATCGCGATGTCGTAGTACAGGTCTCCGATGACCCCACCTTTAGAAATGGCGTGACAACCATTTTCAACAATGATTACGCCAACGAACTTGGCCTTGGTGTCGGCAAAAACCTGAATTACATCGAGACCTATGAAGGCAAGCTGATTGACGCCAAGGGCGTGCAGGGACGTTACGTGCGCCTCTACAGCAACGGAAACACATCGAACAAATTGAACCACTACATTGAAGTTGAAGT
>CAIZGA010000403.1 GCA_903932385.1 uncultured Acidobacteriota bacterium | reverse complement strand
TGCTCGACGAACCCGTCGGTGCCGCGCTACTGAACACATCGGTATTTCCATTCACCGTCGCGGTTGATAATGCAAAACTCTCTCCCTGACTCACCAACAGCGCGCCATTGCTTGTGGAAAGCGTGATGCCGTTGTCTTCGGTCTTCACCTGCGTCAGCCCGACATATTGTGACAACTGACTGATCAACTGTTGCCGCTGGTCCTCCAGAGTGCCTGCATCGCGATTGGGATCATCTGCAGTAATCTGCTGGTTCAGCGCGGCAATCTGCGTCGCCAACGCATTCACCTGCCCCACCACGCTGCCCACATTCTGATTGATACTGCTTACCTGCTGCGTTATCTGCGATGCTGCGCTATTGAAGCTTGACGCCAGGTTCTGCGCCGCCGTCAACACGCCCTGCCGTGTCGCACCATCCGCTGGGCTCGCCTGCAGCGATGACACGGCATTGAAGAAACTCGTAATACTGCCGCCAATTCCGCTCGTGTCAGAATTGCTGGCGCTCGCACTGAAGATGTCCGATATGCTCGACATCAAACTCATCTGCGTACTTGTCTGTTGTGAAGTTTGCGTTGCCTGGTCCAGTGTCTGCTGCAGCACCAGATTGCGTTGTGACTGTGACACAACAGAAACATTGGTCAGCGTTGCATTGCCGTTGATGCTTACCGCGTCCTGCTCGCTCCACACCGGCACTTCACGCGTGTAGCCTGTCGTATTCGCATTCGCAGTATTGTTGGCGGAAACGTCAATCGCCGCCTGATCGGCAGCCAAGGCACTGGTTGAAATATTAAAGGCCGTGCTTAGAGAACCCATGGTGCCCGCTCTCCCGGTAATTCTTCTCCGCGCAGCCGACGTAGCATTTTCAGATTACGTTCTGTTGCCGCCAACAACTCGCCCAGTGCCCGATGTTGCGGTCGTGATGATTCCAACTCTGCCGCGCTTACATTGCCCGCAGTAAATTCCTCTGCGCGAATCAACAGGGCCTGCAATGCAGGAGCATCAAAATCTTCCAGCGCAGTCAGCGTCGCCTCCAGCAAGTCGGCAACGCCCTCACGATTTGCTATCGGTTCCTGCGCCATCTCTCTCCCGAACTTCCTAGCCCAGCATGTGGCTCATCAGCGAGTCAGCAACACTGGCCGCCGACACACTGTAACTTCCATCATTGATTGCCGCCTGCAGCGACATCACCTTGTCCATGCGCACATCATCGCCACCTGCGCTCTGTGCGGCCAATCCGCCCAATGTACTCAAGCTCGCCTGGTCACTCGGCGCACTGGCAGAACCGCTAGCAACCGCCGCTTTCGTCTCGCTGCCTGCATTGCTTGCAGTCACCTGCTGCGTCTGCGATACGTTCGCCGTGTCCATCTGCGTAAACAATTGCTGCAATGTATTGATGCCGTTGTTATAAGACATGATTCAATCTCCCCTGCGAATATCTACACTATGCTTACCTTCACTACATCGGCCCCACCGCACAGAACTTTAGTCACGTTGCAGGTTCTTTTTTGATACTTTTGTGGGACCCGTTTCATTTCGACTCGAATCTTTCTCCAACTGCTTCACCACCATCCGCCCAATTCCCAACCCACCCTGCGACGCCAACGCCTGTGCCAGCGCCTCACTGCCAAAACTCGTCAGCACGCCGCCATCGGCATCATCATCACTCGCGCCCTGCTCGGCAAACAGTGGATCCTTCGCATTCAGCGGCTTCATCAACTCCTGCATCATCGACGCTTCAAATGTATTTGCCGCCTTCACCAGCGACGCATGCCGAGCATCGCCATCTGCCGCCACGCCGTCTCTCAGCAATAACGAATTCGCTTCCGCTACCTGCTGCCGCAACGGCTTCACATTTCCCGTTCCCGCCGGATTCAAAGCAATCGGCGACTCCACCGGAACTCCATGCATTCTCATAGCACATCCAACTCGGCCTGCAACGCACCGGCAGCCCGCATTGCCTGCAGAATCGAAATTACGTCCCGTGACGTCGCACCAATTCCCTGCAAGCTACGTACCAGGTCATCCACCGTAGCGCCCTGCTTCAACTCAATACGGTTCACCGGCTTGTCAACCGCCTGCAGCTCGGTGTTCTGCACCACCTGCGTCGTTCCCTGTCCGTAGGAATTCGGCTGCGACACTTCAAAGTGGTTCACAATATCCACCGATAATCCGCCGTGCAGAATTGCCACTGGCTGCAGCACCACAGCGCCGCCAATCACCACCGTACCCGTACGTTCATTCACCACCACACGCGCCCGCGGCCACGTCGGTATCTCGATCGACTCCACCTTCGCCAGCAACGCCGGTATGTCCTCACCCGTCGCCGGTCTCAACTCAATACTGCGGCTGTCTTCAGCATGCGCTGCCAAACGTCCCAGCGTTTTGTTGATGGAATCCGCCATCGCTTCTGCCGTGCGAAAATCTTCTTCGGTCAACATCAACGTCAGCGTCTTCTGTCCCGCCAGATCCACCGGCACGCCGCGCTCCACCATCGCACCCATCGGTATCCGCGCAGTTGTCGGGTGATTCATCTGCTTCGAACTTCCATTCGCAGTCACGGAATATCCGCCCAGCACCAGCGAGCCCTGCGCCTGCGCATAGATTCTTCCGTCTGAACCATACAGCGGAGTCAGCAACAACACACCGCCCTCAAGACTTCGCGCATCGCCCGCTGAAGATAAGGTGATGTCCAATTTCGTTCCCGGTCCGGCAAAGGGTGGCAGTGTCGCCGTCACAAACACCGCAGCCAGGTTCTGCACGCGGATCGACGAAGCCGGGACACTCACTCCCATGCGCAGCAGCACCGATGCCAGTGTCTGCTGCGGAAACGCCGTCTGCTGGCTGTCGCCGGTGCCATGCAGGCCCACCACAATGCCATAGCCCATCAACTGGTTGTCGCGTATGCCTTCCACTGTTGCCACATCTTTAATGCGCGACATATGCGGCTGCGATGTATCTGCCTGCTGCGATGCCACCGCCGGCTTCGCAAGGGCGGCCGTCATAATCGGTGCAGCCACTCGCTGCAGAATTGCATCGCTCGGCACATTTGCAGCATTCGAATTTGCAATCCCACTGCTCTGCGCCAGCAACGCCGTTGCCGCCATCAGCAACCCCGTCGCAGCAGCCAATCCGCGCAGCAAGCGCTGGTTGCCCAGCCGCACTTCGC
>CAIZGA010000402.1 GCA_903932385.1 uncultured Acidobacteriota bacterium | reverse complement strand
GGTGACCACGCCTTGTTCACGGGCAATGTCTTCGGGCGAGAAGACCGGGTGCATGACGAGGTCGGAAAGAATGTCGAGTGCGGGTGCGACGTGCTGGTCGAGCACTTTGATATTGAAGCCGACCATTTCCTTGCCGGTGAAAGCGTCAAGGTTGCCGCCGATGGCATCCACTTCGCGGGCCAGTTGCTGGGCGCTGCGAGTATGTGTTCCTTTGAAAAGCATGTGCTCGATGAAGTGCGAGATGCCGTTCTGTTCAGGCTGCTCGTCGCGCGAACCGGTGCAGATCCACACACCCATGCAAACAGAGCGGACATGTTCCATGCGTTCTGTGTAGACACGAAGACCGTTGGGCAGGGTGGTGCTGCGGATGTTGCGCTGGATATTGGTTGTGGGCTCAATAAGAGCGGGTGATGACATTAGCTGATGTGGCTCCAATCCTTATTTTCACACAAATAGCAGCACTGGATGGTCGAGTGAAGGCAATGGATGCAATGCGGGATAGAATGCATTGCAGGTGAGCAAGTTAGCGATGGCGGCAAAGAGCGACAAACTGGTGCAGTTTGAGTTGAACGAACCGGAAACGGTGTCGGCGAAACTGCGTGTGCTGTTTGGTAGGACGCGCTGCGAACTGGAGCGGTTGTCCGGCGAACTGGGCGAGGCAGAGTATCGCGGTAGGCAGATGTTCGAGGCCTTGTATCGCCAAAGGGTGACGGATCTGGATGCGATGACGGCCTTGCCGGTGGAGTTCCGCAGGAAGTTGAGTGAGGCGGGATACACGGTAGGCGCGCCGAAGATTACGCAAACGTTTGAGTCGCAGGACGGGACCGAACGGTATCTGGTGGAATTGGCCGATGGCCGCACGGTAGAGACAGTGTGGATGCCGGAGGGTGATGGCGGCGAAGCGGGTGAAGATTCTGATGACGAAGTGAATCATCGGCGGGCGACGATTTGTGTTTCGAGCCAGGTGGGATGCGCGGTGCGTTGCAATTTTTGTTTTACCGCGAAGCTTGGACTGGAGCGGCACCTGACGGCAGGCGAGATTGCCGGCCAAGTGACAGCGGTGCTGGCAAGGCACGATGCGACGGTGGGCAGCGCGCGCGGGCAGGGAAATCCCGACCGCATCAATCTTGTGTTTATGGGTATGGGTGAACCTTTCCACAACTACGAAAACTTTATGACGGCATTTCATCTGCTGCATGAGGGTGCGGGGATTGCTGCATCGCGAATGACGGTATCAACTTCAGGTGTGGTGCCGGGGATTGAAAAATTCGCGCAGGAAGATGTGCGACCGCGACTGGCGATTTCGCTGAATGCGCCGAACGATGCAGTGCGCGCAGAGATTATGCCCATCACGCGGAAGTGGCCGATTGCGGATGTGATGCAGGCGCTACGAAAGGTAAATCTTACGGGGCGGGAACGGCTGACGTTTGAATATGTTCTGCTGGGAAAAGTGAACGATCAGTTGAAGGATGCGGAAGAACTGGCGCAACTAGTGAAGAAGTCTGGATTGCGCGCGAAGGTGAATCTGATTGTGTGGAACCCAGGGCCGGGAATTGCGTTTGATATGCCGAAGCCGGAGGATGTTTTGGCATTCCAGATGGCGCTGCGCAAGGCGGAGGTGCCGGCATATATTCGCAAGCCGCGCGGGCTGGATATTTTTGCTGCGTGTGGGCAGTTGAAGCGGACCGTAGAGGCGGCGGGATGAGTGATCGTGCGAAAACAAAATGCCTGGCGCTGGTGGGTGGCGTGGGGCCTGGAGCGGCGGCGCATTATTACCTGCGGTTGGCGCAGGAGGCACGCATACGCGAGATGGTTCTGGATTTGGTGATGCCGAATGCGGACATCGAAACGGTGGACACTTATTTTCAGTCGGTGGATCCGGCGAGGCAGGCGGAATATTTTTCCGGATTGCTGCGTCGAGCTGCG
>CAIZGA010000401.1 GCA_903932385.1 uncultured Acidobacteriota bacterium | reverse complement strand
CCGCGCTGCTGGCGCTGGAGAACCGCAAGCAGATTGAAGCCAGCGTGGGCGACCGGTTCCAGCGCGACCACCTGTGGCTGGACCTGGCGGCGGAGTGGCGCGCGCGCACCGGGCTGCCGTGGGTGGCGGCGTTCTGGGCGGTGCAGCCGAAGTCGCTGACGCACAGCGGCACCAGCGCGGAGCGATTGATTGCCGAGTTGACGGCATCGCGTGACCACGGGCTGCAACACATCGACGAGCTGGTACGGGAGTGGACGCCGCGCATTGCAATCAAGCCGGAAACCATCCGCGAATATCTGACGGGAAATATTTATTACAAGCTGGATGACGAGTGCATCGAGACGATAAAACTTTTTTACCGCTATGCCGCGGAGATTGGCATACTGCCGGAAGCTCCGCCGCTGAAATTTCTCTGACGAATTAATCCCACATCGTGAAACCGCGTGCGTAGAATTGCCGTCTATGAAGTAACGAGGGCGCATGCTGATCGACACTCTGCTGCAGACAACCCAGAAGACCGTGAAGGCGAACCCGCACAGCATCATCCGCGTGATGGCGAGCCTGGGACCGGCGGGCGTATTTGCGATTGCGATTGTGGATGCGTCGTTCATCCCGCTGCCAGTGCCGGGGCTGACCGACATCATGCTGATTGTTTTATCGGCGCGGCATGAGTCGTGGATCCTACTGCCGCTGGCGGCGACGGTTGGCTCGGCGATTGGAGCATATTTCAGTCATCGCGTGGGCGTGGCGGGCGGTGTACACATGCTGGAGAAGCGTGTCTCAAAAAAATATTTCAAACAAGTTTGTGATTTTGTTCAGAAGCACTCGTTCCTTGCCGTGGCGATACCGGCGTTTCTACCGCCGCCGACTCCGATGAGTATTTTTGTGCTGGCTGCCGGTGCGCTGAAAATTCCGCGCAAGAAATTCATGTTTGCGTTTACGCTGAGCCGCGCAGTGCGTTACAGCCTGTGCACGTGGATTGGAATTGAGTACGGCCGCCGCGTGTTGCGCACGTGGAACAAATTCAGCGCCGAGTGGGGCGACTGGATTGAGCTGGCGTTGTGGATTGTGATTGGGCTGGGCGTGATTTACGCGGGAGTTTATTTGTGGCGTCGCATGCGCGCAGACAAACTCCGCGCCGGAGAAACTGTGTGGCAGGAGCTGGCGGAAGACACGACAACGTAGCGAAAAATTCAGCCGCTAAAATTCCCAGCGCATGAGGGCTGCGCCTACGGTGAAGCCGGCGCCGACCGAGGCAATCAAGACCAGATCATTTTTCTTCAGCTTGCCTTCATCCATTGCGGTTTGCATGGCGAGAGGAATGGTGGCGGCGGTGGTGTTGCCGAAGCGGTCAATGTTGATGATGACGTGGTCTTCGGGCATGCCGAGCCGCTCTGCGGTGGAAAGAATGATGCGCTTGTTGGCCTGGTGCGGGATGAAGCAGGAAAGATCTGCGCCGGTGATGCCGTTGCGCGTGAGCAGCGTCTCCGTAGCCTCTGACATTTTGCGCACGGCAAATTTGTAGACGGCCTGGCCATCCTGATGGATGTAGTGCATCTTGGCTTCGACGGTGGCGATGCTGGGCGGGTTGAGGCTGCCGCCGCCGGGCATGTTGAGCGCTGGGCCGCCGGAGCCGTCAATCTCATGCACAAAATCAATCATGCCGATTTCGCCCTCGGCACACGGCTCAATCAAAACTGCGCCGGCACCGTCGCCGAAGAGGATGCAGGTGGTGCGGTCGGTGTAGTCGATGATGGAGGACATGACGTCGGCACCGATGACGAGAACTTTTTTGTGCGCGCCGGACTCGACGAGCTTGATGCCGGTCTGCAGCGCGTAGACAAAACCGGAACAGGCGGCGGAGAGATCGAATCCCCATGCGCCTTTTGCGCCGAGTTTGTTTTGCACCAGGCAGGCGGTGGCGGGGAACATCATGTCTGGCGTGACGGTGGCGACGATGATGACTTCAACTTCTGTGGCGGGAATGCCGCGGCGTTCGAGGCAAATCTTTGCGGCTTCGGTGGCGATGTCGCTGGTGGCGACACCCTTCTCCACAATGTGACGCTGGCGGATGCCGGTGCGTTCCATAATCCATGCGTCGTTGGTATCGACCATTTTTTCGAGGTCGGCATTGGTGAGAAGACGGGGCGGCACATAGGTGCCGATGGAACTAATCTTCGCGCGGACTGCAGCGTGGGTCTTCACGTTCAAGCTCAAACAGGGACTCCCTCGAAACAAAATGAAAACTGGCCGCCGCGTAGAGCATAGCGCGAGAAGAAATCTACAGCCAAATAATTATTGTCGCCGGTCTGGCGCAGCATGTCGAATGGAAAGATGCGCTGGAGGTGGGTGGGTTCCATCATTAGCGCCGGGCAACCTACTGCGCTCGCAGGGTCCCGTTACCGTTGCTTCCTTCCGGACCTGGCGGGGTTGGCGGGATTGCGCCGCGTAGGACCCGGCACTTGTTGATTTTACCACTCCTGCACGGGCGCGGGCGGAGACGGCAAAGTTGGTAGACTGGAAGATGTGAGCAGCAGCATAAAAACTGAGAAATCGAAAGCAACATCTTCTGCCGTGCTGGAACCGGCGGCGGAAATTTCCGCGCGTCCGCGGGTGGGATTTGTTTCGCTGGGCTGCCCGAAGAACCTGGTGGACAGCGAAGTGATGATGGGTCTGCTGCATCGCGGCGGTGCGCAGTTGACGCCCAATGTGGAAGAGGCCGAAATTCTCGTCGTAAATACTTGCAGCTTTATTGATACGGCCAAGCAGGAGAGCGTGAACACGATTCTGCAGCTGGCGGAGTTGAAAAATTCCGGCAAGGCGAAGCGGCTGGTGGTGACCGGCTGCCTGGTGGAGCGGTACCGCGACGAGAT
>CAIZGA010000400.1 GCA_903932385.1 uncultured Acidobacteriota bacterium | reverse complement strand
GCGCGCCGCCGGCATTGAAGCCGGTTTGGAATCCAGCGAAATTGAGATTGTGGATTTGGCATATCGGCCTGCGTCGCCCACCATGCCCTCGGCCAGTTCCACCATCGTCACGCGCCTGGTGTTTTTCCTTCTCGGCGGCATAGCGTTGGCCTTCACGCTGGAAAATCTCGACACCGGCATGCGCAGCATCTATGAGATTGAAACTCTGATTGAGCTGCCCTCGCTGGCCATCATTCCCAAGGCCAAGCGTTATGTGGAAGCCGATGACACACAGGAAGCCACCACGGCACAGCGCAACATCTTCGTACTCAGCGCACCCAAGTCGCACTTTGCGGAGTCGTTCCGCTCGCTGCGTACTTCCCTGCTGCTTTCTACTGCGGGGCATCCGCCAAAAGTGATTCTGGTGACCAGCGCAACGCCTTCGGAAGGTAAGACGACTGTCTCCACCAATCTTTCCAGCGTGATGGCGCAGCGCGATTCCAAAGTTCTGCTGATTGATTGCGATCTCCGCCGGCCTACGGTACATCACCGTTTCGGATTGACGGGCAAGACCGGCCTCAGCACCATCCTGACCGGAGCCGCGCGGCTGCAGGACGTGGTGCAGCAAGTTCCGGACCTGCCCAACCTGCATATCCTTACCAGCGGTCCGGTGCCGCCCTTCCCCACAGAGATGCTGGGTTCGCAGGCCTTCGTGCAATTGCTGGAAGAAGCCAAGAAAAATTACACGCATGTCATCATCGATTCGCCGCCGATTCTCTCGGTCACAGACGGCGTTATCCTTGCCCGCATGTGCGATGCAGTGGCGTTGGTCATTCGCCACGGCAAGACCAGCAAACACATTATCCGCCGCGCACGCGACCTGCTCGTCCGCGCCGGCGCACCCATCACCGGTATTGTGCTGAACGCTGTTGACCTGAATTCGCCGGAATATTATGGCTACTACGGGTACTACAATTACGGCTACTACAGCAATGACAGCAGCAGTTGGGACACGCAGAAAAAGCGGCCAAGCGAATAACGCTGCAAGCAGTAACGCAAAGGGACTGAAGAAATGAAGCTGATGCAGACAATCCGCCGTACGGCACTCCGGGCCAGCCTGTTGTCCGCTGCCTGCTGCATGGCTGCGCTGCCAATGCAGGCACAGTACTCCGGCCCCGCTGTCGGCAGCAATGCTTCAGAAAATCTGCCGACGGTGTTGACCAGCGACCCCTCGGTGCTGCGTCCCGCCAAGCATGACTTCACGCTGAGTGCAGGCGACCTAATTGCGCTGCATGTCTATTCCGTGACCGAACTCAGCCAGACCTATCGCATCCTGCCGGACGGTACCGTGTCATTGCCGCTCATCGGCACAATCAATCTGGCCGGTCTGACCACCACGCAGGCGGAAACGCTGATCAAAAACAAGCTGGTGGATAACGGCATGCTGCTGCACCCGCTGGTGAGCGTCTCCGTTATGGAGTCGCCCAATCAGGTGGCGGCTGTAATTGGTGAAGTGCATATTCCCGGCTTGGTGCCTGTGCTTGGCCACCGCACGCTGATTGAAGCGCTGGCAGCCACGGGCGGTTTGAACGCGACCAGCAGCCACGTCATCACCATTACGCGGCCCGGCCTGCCTGCACCCATCACGCTCGACCTGGGCAATGACCCGGCGAAGTCCGCCTATGCCGACATTCCCATCTTCGGCGGCGACCACATCATCGTTCCGCGCGCCGGCGTGGTCTACACCTTTGGCGCCTTCAAGTCGCAGACCGCCTTCCCTCTGAACAACACCACCCCGCTCACCCTGCTGCAGCTCTGCTCGCTGGCCGGCGGCATTCCCTTTGAGGCATCGCGCAACGGAACTTACATTGTTCGCACCGTGGGCACAGACCGCAAAGAGATTACGGTGAACATGAACCGCGTCATTTCCGGCAAGGACCCCGACCCTGTCCTGCAGCCGGATGACATTGTTGTCATCCCGACCAATGAGTTCAAGGCCGCACTCCGCGCCGGCGGCATCTCCACCATACTTACCGTGCTGTACGCAGCACAGTATGCGCCATAACACCCACGAATAGAACGCCAGCCAGGTTGAAGATTCCCATGGACCGCCACTCCGCCAACGAAACTTCGCACGAGCAAGCGGCGGAGAAGACGCGTCCGTATCGTCTGGCGTATTTCGTCAGCCATCCCATTCAATATCAGGCACCCATGTTGCGCTGTCTTGCACAGTCGCCGGATTTCGATCTGAGCGTTTTCTACTTCTCAGACTTTTCATTGCGCGCGTACAAAGACTCCGGCTTCGGTGTAGATGTGGCGTGGGACATCCCGCTGCTGGATGGCTACAAATCAGAATTCCTTCCGGAGATTCCATTCCTTCGTCGCAAATCCGAAGTCCCGCGGCAACAGCTTTGCTATGGCATTTACAGTCGTCTGCG
>CAIZGA010000399.1 GCA_903932385.1 uncultured Acidobacteriota bacterium | reverse complement strand
TGCCCAGCAGAACGCCGGTGATATTGCCCAGCGGATTGAAAGACTGCGCCAGATTCAGGCGACGCTCTGAAGTTTCCGGATCGCCGAGTTCAGCGACGAAGGGGTTGGCTGCCGTCTCCAGGCAGGAGAGGCCGCTGCCAATGACAAACAACGCGAAGAGAAAAAATCCGTAGCGACCGATGATTGCCGCCGGCCAGAAGAGCAGCGTGCCGGTGCCGAAGAGCAACAGGCCGGTAATCATGCCGACTTTGTATCCAAAGCGGCGCATCAAGAGAGCTGCGGGAATGGCGAGCGCGAAGTAGCCCATGTAGAAGGCCGATTGCACCAGGCCAGCCTGAAGTCGGCTCAGTTCAAATGACTTCATGAACTGGCGGATGAGGACGTCATTCAGGTTGTTGGCCGCGCCCCACAGATAAAAGAGAACGGCGACGAGAAAGAAGAGCAGCGTCCACTGGTGCGGGACCAGCGGTTTATCAGAGGGCTTGCTGTTTGTGGGTAGTGTCGAGATGGCCACTTGTTGGTTTCCTTTGGAATTGGGTTGATGGGCGCGGAGATGAATCAACTGATGTTGACAAGAATTTTCGTGAAGGCTGCAGGGTTCTCACTCCAGTGGGCGAGGGTCTTCGGCGCTTCAGTTGGCGGAACAACAACGCTGATGGCGGCATCCACTGGAAACATTCCAGCCTCCAACATGCGAATGACTTCACAAAAATCTTCCGGCAGGGCATTGCGACTGCCGAGTATGTCGAGTTCCTTCTGCACGAAGTAACGGGTCTCGTACGCAACAGGTTCCTTGGCGTAACCAATATAGACGACTCGGCCTGTGGAAGCGACTTCGTCCACCGCTGCACGAAATGTTGTGGGCAGGCCGATAGCCTCGATGATGACATCGGGACCGCGACCGTTGGTGATTTCCTGCAGGCGCGCGTGGAGGTCCTCACGGCCGGAATGGATGAGATGTTTTGCGCCGGCGCGCTGGGCGATGGCAAGTTTGGCATCGTCCATGTCGAGCGCGATGGTGTTGGCACCGCGAAAAGCTGAAGCGGCAATAGCGCCAAGGCCGACGCCACCGCAGCCGAAGATGGCCACCGTGTCTTCCGGAGTGATGCGACCGCGCGCTGCTGCGTGGAAGCCGACGGTGAGTGGCTCCACCAAAGCGAGTTCGCGCAGACTGAGTTTTGCGGGATAAACCTTATTGGCGGGAACGGAGATAAATTCAGTCAGCGCACCATCACGCTGCACGCCGAGTGTCTGGTTATGCTGGCAGGCGTTGGGCCGATTGCGCAGGCAGGCCGGACACTTGCCGCAATTGAAGTAAGGCGACAGGGTGACATCCATGCCGGGCTGCAGGCCGGAGTTTGCTTCGTGCACATCAACAACGGTGGCAGAAATTTCATGCCCCATGATGCGCGGATAACTGACCAGCGGATTTTTTCCACGGAAAGAATTCAGGTCCGTGCCGCAGAGACCAACCATGCGGACGCGCAGCAGCACTTCATCGATAGCGGGTGTTGGTTCGGCGATCGATGTGAGCTGAAGATCGCCGGGCTGGTTGAGGATGAGTGCCTTCATGCGATGCTGTATGCCTCCCTGGCGGTGCCACTCAGGATAGATTGCTGCTCGGCTGCAGAAAAACGCGCGATGACGCGGCGGAGCAGAGCGAACCAATCTGCATATTGTGTGGCGACAAGGCAGACCGGCCAGTCGCTGCCGAGCATCAACCGACGCGGCGTGAATGCCTCCAAGACAACATCAAAATATGGCATCAGCGTAGCTTCCGTCCACGAACTCCAGTTGGCTTCCGTAACCATGCCGGAGAGTTTGCAATAGACATTGGGTCGCTGCGCCAGTGCGCGGATATTCTTTGCCCACGGTTCCATTTGATTTTCTGCAATGCGCGGTTTGGCGATGTGGTCCAGTACGAAGATCTGATTGGGATGCAAATCTGCGAAGCGAATTGCCTGCTCCAACTGCCGCTCAAAAACCAGAATGTCATAGACAAGGCCGGTGGGCAGAAGGGAACGAATACCGCGATCGAAACCTGGCTGCAGAAGAAAGTCCGGGTCGGGCTCGGCCTGAACGATATGGCGCAGGCCGACGAGTTTTTTGCTGTCGCTGTTGGCATCCAGCCATGCCGGAAATTGAGGCGATGCAATTGGCGCCCAGCCGACAACGGCGCGTATCAATGTTGAAGCTTGTGCGAGCGAAAGCAGCCAATCGGTTTCTTCCACAGTTTGCCGTGCCTGAACGGCGACGGTTCCGGTAACTCCGGCGGCGGGAGCGATAGATTCAAGATTGGCGGGGAGAAAATCGCGGCGCAGCGGCTGCATGGACTCGTCAATCCAGTCATACTCCTGCGGAGTGTAGCGCCAGAGGTGGTGATGCGCGTCGAGAATTTCTGTATCGGCAAGCTGCTGCGTGTTCGTCAACGCTTCACCCTATTGCTATTGAAGATCAGACTATCGTAAAGAAATAACGATATAAGTTGCGGGACACGATTGGCAAGACACAGATGTGATGGCGGTGCTTGCCCATCGGGGCGCAGATTGCGATGATGTGCATAGACCTGATTTATGTAGGATGAAATTGATGGAGCTTGAACGTTGAGAATCTCACTGTTCATCACCTGCTATAACGACACCCTGTTTCCAAAAACAGGGCAAAGCGTGGTGCGCGTTCTGGAGCGGCTGGGGCACACGGTGGATTTTCCGGCGGACCAGACCTGCTGCGGGCAGATGCATTTCAACACAGGCTACCAGCAGGAAGCTTTGCCGCTGATGCGGCGGATGACGGAAGTTTTTCGCGATGCGGAAATTATCTGTGCGCCGTCTTCTTCCTGCGTGGCCTTGATTCGCGAGCAGTATCAGAAGTTGGCGGAGTCGAGCGGCGATGCATCGCTGATTGCCGCAGTGAATGAGTTTGTGCCGAAGGTGTATGAGTTTAGCGAGTTGCTGGTGCAGAAGCTCGGCGTGGAAGATGTAGGCGCATATTATCCGCACCGCGTGACCTACCATGCCAGTTGCCATCTGCTACGCGGGCTCAAAGCGGCGGATCTGCAGCTTCGATTGCTGCGCAACGTACGGGCGATTGAACTGGTGCCGCTGGAAGAGATGGATGTCTGTTGCGGATTCGGCGGAACATTCTCGATAAAAAATCCTGATGTCTCTGCGGCAATGCTGGCGGACAAAATGAAAGCGGTGCTGAATACGCGCGCGGAAATCTGCACCGCCGGAGACAACTCCTGCCTGATGCATATCGAAGGCGGGTTGCATCGGCTGCGGACGGGCGTGAGGACGGTGCATCTTGCAGAGATACTGGCCAGCACCGAAGCAGGTGAGCCATGACGGTACGTGTTGCCGATGCAGCCAGCGCGGCGAAGTTCCCCATTCTCGCCAATGGATTGGTGGAGGACTCGCAGATTCGACAGAACGTTCGTCATGCGACAAACGTAATCCAGAACAAACGCGCACGTGTTGTTGCGGAGCAGCATGACTGGCAGCAACTGCGCGAATCGGCCAGCAAGATTAAAGAACACACGCTGCAATATCTTGATCGCTATCTGGAAGAGTTTGAGTCGGCCTGCATTCGCGCAGGCGGTCAGGTGCATTGGGCGATAGACGCGGATGAAGCGAATCGCATCATTGTGGGCCTGATGCAGAATGCCATTGAGAAAAATGGCTGGACGCGCGAAGTCATCAAAGTTAAGACAATGACTTCCGATGAGATTGGCTTGAACCACGCACTGGAAGCAGCCGGCATACAACCGCATGAGACAGACCTGGCCGACATGATTATTCAGTTGGGCGAGGACAAGCCGTCGCACATCGTGGTTCCAGCGCTGCATAAAAACAGAACGCAGGTGCGGGAAATTTTCGCACGCAAGATGGGGCTGCCGGAGTTGGGTGAGAAACCGCAGGACCTAACCGATGCGGCGCGGAATTATCTTCGCGACAAGTTTGAGAAGGTGAAGATTGGATTCAGTGGTGCCAATTTTCTGATTGCAGAAACGGGCGGCGTTTGTGTGGTGGAGTCGGAAGGTAATGGCCGGATGTGCCTGACGCTACCGGAGATGCTGATTACCGTTGCAGGCATTGAGAAAGTGATTCCGCGACAGCAGGACCTGGAAGTATTTTTGCAACTATTGCCGCGTTCTGCGACCGGCGAGCGGATGAATCCATACAACACGCTGTGGACTGGCGTGCATGAAGGGGATGGGCCGCGAGAGTTCCACATTGTATTGCTGGACAATGGCCGCAGCAGCATCTTGGCAGATAAAGAATCGCGGCAGACACTGCATTGCATTCGTTGCGGCGCGTGTTTGAATGCGTGCCCGGTTTACAGCCGCACTGGTGGTCACGCATATGGATCCATCTATGCCGGGCCGATTGGTGCGATTCTTACCCCACAACTGCAATCGATGAAGCATTCGCAATCGCTGCCATTTGCTTCGTCGCTGTGTGGCGCGTGTTATGAAGTGTGTCCGGTACGGATCAATATCCCTGACGTGCTGCTGCATCTGCGTGGCAAAGTTGTAGAGCGGCAACAGAATTCACTGAGTCGCGGCGTTTCCATCGAGGCTGTGGCAATGAAGGCTGTGGCGTTTATCTACGCGCATCCGCGGCTGTATGCGCTTGGACAAAAATTTGCGCGGGTAGCGCAGAAAGTTCTTGTGCGTAAGGGTTGGATCCACTGGCTGCCGGGGATGCTGGGTGGGTGGACTGCGGTGCGCGATGTGAAGCAACTGCCCGATGAGCCATTCCGCGATTGGTGGGCGAAGCGTGAAGCCGCAAAGCGTGATGAGCCAATGGAGAAATCTTATGGCGGATAATGCACGCAACACTAGAGAAATTATCCTTAACCGCATTCGTGCTGCGAATGGCGACACTGCCGCAACGGTGTTTGCGCCATCGCCGGAGAGGGATTGGCAGGCGCTTCCGCGAGCGTATCAACGTAAAGGCGAACTGGGATCAGCGGAGCGTGTGCAGCTGTTTGCCGAACGCATGGAAGACTACAACGCCAGCGTGAGCCATTCCGATGAAGCGGGATTGCGGCAGGCAATCAGCGATGCGTTGAATAAGCGCGGCAAGGAAATCATTGTGGTGCCGAATGGATTTCCGGAAGAGTTTCTGCCGCTGGGCGTGCGTGTTATTCATGAATCTGGTTTCGATACGGCTGCAAGTGCTGAGCGCGAAAATGTAATCACACTATGCACCGTTGCCATTGCCGCCACTGGTACTGTGGTGTTGCAGCATGGTGCGGGAGAAGGTGCGCGGCGGTTGAGCCTGCTGCCGGATTACCACCTGTGCATTGTGCGGGAATCACAGATTAAAGAAACTGTGCCTGAAGCGATGGATGTCTTCGCCGATTCTGCAACGCGGCCGACAACATTTATTTCCGGGCCATCGGCAACATCGGATATTGAGATGACGCGCATCAAGGGCGTACATGGCCCGCGTTTTCTAGATGTCATCATCGTGCGCTGAATTGTTCCTGAATGAATTAGAACAACTCAGCGCTTCATGAAAACCTAACAGTGATTACTCTGCTGGAAATTCCGGCAT
>CAIZGA010000398.1 GCA_903932385.1 uncultured Acidobacteriota bacterium | reverse complement strand
TTGGTGAGCAGGGACGTGACGCCTTCTACAAGGGACCGATTGCCGCATCCATATTGAAGCTCTCGCAGGAGCAGGGTGGATTTCTGACCGCTGCCGACCTCGCCGATTTTCAGCCGCAGTGGGTGGATCCAGTTTCGACTACGTATCACGGCTGGACCATCTACGAGACGCCGCCGAATACACAGGGCATCGCAGCGCTTTCCATGCTCAACATCATGGAGCATTTTCCATTGCGCGACTGGGGACACGATGATCCCCGCACCGTGCATACCGAGCTTGAAGCGAAGGCGCTTGCCTATGCCGACATGCTGCATTACGTCGGCGATCCGCGCACCGAAGAGATTCCCACTGCGAAACTCATCTCCAAACAACTCGGTGATGAACGCGCTAAGTTGGTGGGTCCGCGCGCAAACTGCAACGTATTGCCTTCAGTGCTGACGGATCAGTTGGCGAAATTGCAGACCGATACTACGTATCTTGCCGTGGTCGATCGCGATGGCAATGAAGTTTCTCTCATCCAAAGCAACGCCGGCAATTTTGGATCCGGCCTTGTCCCGGATAACACAGGCTTCGTGCTGCAAAATCGCGGCAGCGGATTTTCCATGACGCCTGGTCAGCCGAATTCGCTCGCCGGCCACAAACGCCCACTGCACACCATTATTCCTGCCTTCATGCAGAAGGATGGCGTGTCGATTGCGTTTGGAATTATGTCTGGATTCAACCAGGCGCAGGCACATGCGCAGTTTGTTGCCAACGTTGTCGATTTCGACATGAACATTCAAGCTGCGCTGGATGCGGCGCGATTCAACAAGGGAAACTCCGGGTGTGGCGTGAATATTGAAAGCGGTTATCCGCTCTCCACATTTGAGGAGTTGTTTATTCGCGGTCATCAGGTGACGATTGTTCCGCGCTACTCGCTGGTGATGGGCCGCGGTAACGCCGTGATGCATGATGACAAGCTTGGCGTAAACTTCGGCGCTTCCGATCCGCGAGCCGACGGTCAGGCCGTACCAGAGATGCCGCCGTTTTAGAAAAATATTTGCGCAAAGAAAAGAGGGTGCGAATTTTGCACCCTCTCTCTTTTGCAGCAGATTCGGTTGAGGCTATGCTGCTCCGCCTTCAAAGTGCGCTTCGATTTCTTCCAGTGTCTTACCCTTCGTTTCCGGCAGGAAGAAGACCGCCGTGATGAAGTAGACCACCGTGAAGCTGGAGAAGAGGAAGAACATCGACGAGTAGCCATACTTGCTTACGAAGGGCAGGAAGATGCCGGCAAGAATGGTTGAGACCAATTGGTTAAGTACGAGCGCGATGCTCATGCCGTTCGAACGGATGCGTGTCGGCATCAACTCTGAAAGTGCGAGCCACACACACACGCCCGGCCCAATGGCGAAGGAGGCCATGAACATGTACAGGAAGATGGCGACGATCCATCCATGGTGTGAGTCGGGCACCTGACTGACTGGCGCTTTGATGATGCGAAGTGGTGCGGTCTGTGCGGCCTTCAAGTCGGCAAAGGGATTCTTGAAGAATGATTCCACCTTGTTGGCGGGCACGCAATTCTCTCGCGAGATTTCCAGCGGTGCTGCCGCAGCGTCATCCGAACGGACATAGCTGGTGGCGGCGGTGAAATCGCCATACGCATATATCACGGCGAAGGAGGCGCGGCCTGCATCGATGCGGCTGCCTTCCGGGCCAGCAGCAGCCAACAATTTCGCCGCTTCTGCTTTATCAAAATGCAGCGTCAGAGATTGGTCCGCAGTAATTAGCGACTGCACCTGACTCTGCGCATCGATGGCAACCTTTTCCGTACGTAGGAACAAAATGCCGACAGTGACTAGCGAAATAATGATGCCGGATGTGCCGATGGTCAGCAGGAACTTGCGGCCCTTGATATCTACCAGCGTCACGCCAATCATCGTCACTAGAAAGTTGACGCTGTCGAAGATAACGAATCCCCAATGTGCGTAGAGGTCAGAGAGTCCGCTCTGCATCAGGATGCTGGCGTTGTAGGGGATGATGGAGTTGATGCCAGTGGCCGTATTGCAGGAAAGAATCACGCAGGCCAGAACGAACGGCACCACATACTTGCGGCGCAGCAGCGAGCTCTTCATCTTTGACCCGAGAGGAACATGGGCCATGGAGACGTTGATGGCTTCCTGCATTTCAGAAATTTCCGAATCAGCCTGTTCCGGCGTACGCGAGTGCAGCAGCGCGGCATGTGCCTGCAACTTTTTCCCGCGGCGGAAAAGCCAACGCGGAGACTCAGTGACAAAGAAACTACCCAGCATAAACAGAATGCCCGGCGGCAGCGATACCCAGAAGATACGGCGCCATGCCTGATTTTTGAAATCAAGCAAAGCGCTCGCGTCTGCCAGTTGTGCAACCGACGCTACACGATAGCTGTAATAGACGCCTACAAGTGCGGCGACTACAAGACCAAAGGTCAGCATCCATTGGAAGATGCCGGTGCCTTTGCCGCGATTGGAAGCGGGCAAACATTCTGCCAGATACAGCGGAACCACAACGCCAATCAAACCACCGCTGATGCCCTGCAGCAGGCGGCCAAAAAACAGCGGCGCATACCCATGTGAAAGCGCGATGATGGGAATGCTGATGACGAACAAGAGCCCGCTCAGCACCATCAGATTTTTTCTGCCCAGCCAGTCGGCCAGAAGACCGGCAAAGAGAGTGGAAATCACACTGCCCAGCAGTACGGCTGCAACGATGACAGAAAGCTGCGCCGGGGTCAGCCGCGATGTCGCTTCCAGATACGGCAACGCGCCGCCGATGATGCCGACGTCGATTCCGTAAAGCAGGCCGCCCAGACCGGCCACAACCAGCAGGAATAAGTTATAGTTGCGGTTCGCGGCGGATGTGGCCGAAGTTGCGCTCGTCGTCATGGTCCTGAATGTCCCTTCTGAATCGTCTGCCTGGTTGCGTGGGGCAATGTGCGGCTGGAATCGGCATCCCTATGCAATGGTTCACTTTATCAGAGTGCAGATGTTATATTCCTGCCTTGCTGCTGAAAAAATTATGTATCCCTCTTGCGCGGCCGAATTATCATCCAGCTTTCGTTTTATAATTTATTATTACGCTTGCCCGATGTGAGCCGACTCGAACTCTACAGTACCTACATAAGGATGGAACTGAATGCAGCCCGGAGCCACCACCCTACGCGAAATTTATGGACAGCCGCAAGTCTGGCGGAATTGTCTGCAGCAACTGGCATTGATGGATTTGGATGCATTGGTTGGCGATAAGTCGCCGGCTGCCCATGAGTGGGTTTTTGTCGGCTGTGGAACTAGCTACTATCTGGCGCAGGCTGCCGCCGCCAGTTTCACCACGTTGCTCGGAGTAACAGCGCGCGCTGTGCCGGCCTCGGAAATTCTGCTCTACTCCTCGTTGGTTTTTCCAGATGCGAAAGCTACGGTTTTCCCTGTACTCATCTCGCGCTCCGGCCACACGTCGGAAGTTCTGCAGGTAGCGGAATTGTTGCAGAAAAGCGGCATTGAATTTCTTGGCATCACCTGCGATGGCAATGAACTGGCGCAGATGGGCCGCCGCACCGTGAAGCTGCCGGTGGTAGAAGAGAGCACGGTGATGACATCGTCTTTCACTTCCATGCTGATGGCGTTGCAATTCATCGCTGCAAAATTTTCCGGCAACGCAAAATTTATCGAAGCGCTTAATACGCTGCCGCAGGAACTGGAACGGCTGCTGCCAATCTACGGGCCGTTGGTAGAAAAATTTGCCAAGCAAAGTTTTGACGATTTTGCCGTGTTGGCGCAGGGTCCGCTGTATCCGGTTGCGTCAGAAGTATCGCTCAAGGTGATGGAGTCCTCATCCAGCTACGCACAGTTCTTCCACACGCTGGAATTTCGTCATGGACCGAAGTCG
>CAIZGA010000397.1 GCA_903932385.1 uncultured Acidobacteriota bacterium | reverse complement strand
TACAGCCGCCCCATTGCAAGCGGCAGCACTGTGCAACTCACACTCGCCAATGAACAATACACCCGCGATCTAACCGCCGCAGATAATTTCGGTGAAGAGAAAATTGAATTCCTCGTACACGAACCCAATCCCAACATCGCCGCCAGCCTCGCTCTGAATATCAGCGGCCATCCCTATTCGTTCGCGCAAACCATCAGCCCGCAGAAGCACTGGACCATCTTCCTCGTCCCGCACATCCACGTCGACATCGGCTACTCCGACTATCAGGCCAAGGTCGCCGCCATCCAGGGACGCACCATTGATGAGGCGATGGACATGACCGCGAAGCATCCTGAATTTCGCTTCAGCCTCGATGGCGAGTGGGACCTGCAGCAATTTCTCGATACGCGTTCCAGCGCCGAACAGCATCGTGTCATCACCGCCATCCAGAACCGGCAGATTTATGTTCCCGCGCAGTACGTCAACCTGCTCACCGGCCTGCCCAGCACAGAGACGTTGATTCGCTCGCTCTATCCCAGCGCCAACTTCAGCCGCATTTTCGGCACGCCGCTCAACTACGCCAACATCACCGATGTGCCTTCGTACTCGTGGTCGTATCCGTCAATTCTCTCGGCAGCGGGCATTAACTATCTCGCCGCGGCCAGCAACAACTACCGCGCGCCGGTTCTGCTGCAGGGCAAGTTGAATGAAAGCTCACCTACCTGGTGGGCTGGTCCCGATGGCCAGCGTGTGTTGCTCTGGTACTCGCGCCATTATCACCAGATGAAGACTGTCTTCGGCCTGCCGCCGCTCGTGCCTGCCGGCCACGACATGCTCCCCGTCTTTCTGCAGATGTTCGAGCATGAGAGCTACCACGCCAGCGCCGCCATCGTGTACGGATCGCAGGTGGAAAACACCGATCTCTTTCCGCAGCAGGCAGAACTCGCCGGCAAGTGGAACAGCATCTACGCCTATCCGCATATTCAGTACACCGGTTTTCATGATGCGCTCATGAACATCGCAACGCAGTTCGGCGATTCCATCCCCACCATCCGCGGCGATGGCGGCCCCTACTGGGAAGACGGTGCCGGGTCCGATGCTTTCTATGTTGCAATGGAACGTTGGACCGAACCGCGTGCGCAGACTGCAGAAAAATTCTCCACGCTTACAACTGTCGTCAATCCGCTGATGCGCGCCAACACCACCGAACTCAGCCACCTCTGGACCGACATGGTGTTGATGGATGAACACACCTGGGACTCCAGTGACAGCGTGAATGACCACACCAGTACGGAAGCAAAATCGCAGCTCGCCATCAAGGAGCAGTTCGCCGTCAACGCCGCAGCAGAGACCGACTTCATCGTAAAACGCAGCATGACCAACATTGTTGATGCGATTCCCGTCGCACCGGGCAGCTTGATAATTTTCAATTCGCTCAACTGGAAACGCAGCGGCACTGTGGAAGTTGACCTCGGCAACAACAATGAAATTGTCGATACTGTCAGCAATCAGGTTGTGCCGGTGGAATTAATTACTAGCGGCAACGGTTTCAAGCGTGTTCGCTTTGCTGCCGATGATGTCCCCGCACTCGGTTACAAAATTTTCACCATGCGCCGTGCAGAGCATCCGCAGCCCGCGTCAAAGCCGGTGGCGGGAAATGTGCTCGAAAGCCCCTATTATCGCGTCACGCTTGACCCGCAATCCGGTGCCATCCGCAGTGTGTATGACAAACAACTGCAGCATGAGCTTGTGAATCAATCGTCGCCTTATCGCTTCGGACAATATCTCTACGTCAGCGGCGGAGACAAGGCCCCCGACTCCATCCTCAGCTACAGCCACGTTTTTCCCAAACCAAAGTTGGATGTGCAGCCCGCACATGCCGGCAAATTAATTTCCGTTGTACACACGCCCACCGGCGATCTGGCCCGCATGCAAAGTGAAGACGTGAACACGCCTACCATCGAAACGGAAGTACGCCTCTTCAATAGCGAAAAGAAAATTGAAATCGTTGAGAACGTCGATAAGAAAGAAGTAATTTCCAAAGAGGGTGTCTACTTCGCGTTTCCTTTTGCCATGACCGCGCCGCAGTTCCAGTACGAAGTCCAAACCGGCGTCGTTGATCCGGCACACGATATGTATCCCGGTGCCGGACATGAGTGGTTCACCGCGCAGCACTGGGTCTCGGTGCAACAGGGCGGCGTCTCCGCCACCGTCATGCCGCTCGATGCGCCGCTGCTCACTCTCGGCGACATCAACCGCGGCGAATGGCCGGAGAGCTTCGGCAATCGCCCGGGCAACATTTTCTCCTACGTCATGAATAATTATTGGGACACGAATTATCGCGCCGGTCAGGGCGGTCATTTCACCTTCCACTACGTTGTCACCAGCGCCGCCGCAACGGATGCAGCGCAACTCAGCCGCATCGGTTGGCAGGAAATGACGCCACTGGAAAATGACATCGTCACCGGACAGGACAAGGCCGTCACCACCCGTGCTGCCGGCGAATGCAACACCGCACTCACGCTCGATACGCATCAGGCCAGCTTCATCGATGTGAATGATGCGCACCTGCTGCTGGAAACCTGGAAGCCTGCGGAAGACGGCAACGGAACCATTCTGCGCTTTCTGGATTTTGGCGGCAGCGAACGCAGCGTCACCGTGCATTCGCCCTATCTGCATCTCAGCAAAGTGACGCAGACAGATGCGCTGGAACGCGAACTCACCCCGCTCTCTCTCACGGGCGACAATCAATTCCAGTTCACCCTGCATCCGCATGAGATTTACACTGTGCGGCTGCAATCGAAACCAACCACAGCCACGCCAGACTGCGCAGGAAAATAATTCTGCAACGCAGCAGAAATAAAAGTGGGGGCGGATAATTTCCGCCCCCATCATTTTGTTCAATTGATTATGTATTACTGCAGCGGCCGGTCAGTCCACAGCATCTTGTCGGCCAGGCTCTGCACCGGGTACAGCTTCCCGCCCAGCAATTGCTCCGCCTTCTCCTGATTCGTGTCCTGAGCAAACAGCCACTTGCGTTCGCCCTTGCCCCACATTGCAGAAAGTTGTTCGGGGCTGATGAAAATCTTCGGAGCATCGGGGTAGCAAGATCCCCACAGCAGCGTGGAACCTTCGCCATGTTGACCGCACGGTGGCAGCACCAACAACGCCGGTCGGCCCAGGAAGGGATGCGTATAGAAGATGACCGACGAGGCATCCGACTGGTCGCCGTAGATGATGAATGTGTCGCTCGGCGAACCCTTCGCCATAATCGTATCGGCAAATTGTTTTGATCCCAGCATCGGATCAAACCGCGCAAATGCAATATGCGCCGCAATCAGAAACACCGCCGTCGTCAGCGCCACGCTGATGGTGGCGGCCATGTGCTTGCCCTTCAGTCGTAGCACCCAGCCCACCATTGGCCCAATCAGCAGCGTCACCGCCGCCAACGCAGCCGGCAAACGCAACGCCGCAAATGACGGTCCGGTCAGGTCAAAGAAGTGCGACATGGATAGCGTGTAGCCCGCCACTGCGCGGTGCGCCAGCAATGTGCCAATGTCGGCAACATACGGCAGCTTGCGCGAGTCCCACAATCCCCAACCCAGTGTCGCCGCCGCCAGCACGCCCAGTACTGCAAAGGTACCCTGCGCCCACGTCAGCCACGCGGTAGAAAGCAGCGAGTGGTGTTCGGGATCATTTACCGGCCCGCGGTCTTCTTCAATCGTTGCAATCACGCCGGCAATCAGGATGAACAACGCCGGCCACACCGGAAACGTGTAGTACTCCTGATTGGTCGAGATGGAAAAGAACAGCAGCGTCCATGCGGAGAAGATGCACAGCAGCCAGATGGAACGTACGCGGAACTTCATCTGTGCCACGGTGCCGGCAACGCCCAGTTGCTGCGCGTGGTCAAGATAGAAGTCCACCGTCTGTCCGGCGTCCTGCTTTACATGCAGCAGCCACTGCTGGCGGGTCTTCCATGCCAACGCAACCAGCGCGGGCAGAAACAGGCTCCACGGAAACAGCCAGACCAGATGCAGAATCCAGTAAGCAAATCCCGGCAGCTTGTTGTAGTCATGCGGATACCGTTGTCCAAAGAAGCGCAGCCAGTGTTCGTTGACGAAGTAGAAATACCAGAAGCCATGTACATTTCCCAGCGTCGGATGATTTCCAATCGGATGTCCCTGGTCGGGGTTCGCCAGTCCCACCATGATGTGCCACGGCGCGGCAATGGCAAGGAACAACAGAAATCCGGTCACTGGCCTCAACACGCGCCAGCGACGCCACTGTCCGGTCAGCAGCAGGTAGGGAACCGCCGCACCGATAAAGAATACCGGCGCAATCATGCCCTTGGTCAGCAATGCCAACGCCACCGCGGCCCACATGCCGTAGATGCGCAGCGGCTGGCTTGACTCCATCCCCGTCAGCAGCCAGTACAACGCCAGCAGCAGAAACAAACTCAGCTGCGCCTCGGGAATAATGAATCGAGTAAACAGAAATGGCCCGATGGAAGTCAGTACCGCCAGCCCGGCATAGAATCCGGCCCTCGGCCCCCAGATGCGCCGCGCCCAAATCCACGCCAGCCACGTCAGACCCAGCATCGCCAGTGCATTCGGCAGGTGCGTGGCAAATGTATTTTCGCCAAAGACGCGGTACAGCACGCCAGAAAACCAATAGGGAAGCGGTGGCTTCTCAATGTAGCGGATGCCGTTGATCTTCGTCGTCACCCAGTCGCCGGTTTCGGCAAAGTGCTGCGCAGCCTGCGCGTGCGCGGCATCCACATCGTCCATCAGCGGCGGGCTAAACAGCGAGGCAAACTGCACGGCCAGAAACAGTGCGGCAAAGATCAGCCACGCGGTCAGTGTAGAAACTTGATATTCGGGGCGAGAATGCGTGTTTTCCGGTGTATTCATCGTATCGATTGCCATCTAGGGCAATTATAGTAGTTCAGATTGACGCAGTCACAATGTCTGATTGGCGCGATAAATTGCACGCAACGCCACATCCAACCCATTTGCTCTACACTGTATTTCGACTGGCACGATCTGGATTCACGCCCGGATATAGAGGAGTTCGATTATGGACCGTCGCAATTTTCTAAAACTTCTGCCCGCAGGCATCGCCGCCACAGAAACGCTGGCCGCTACCGCGCAGCAGACACACTCGGCCACCAAGCCCAATTTTCTTTTCTTCATCTGCGACGACCTCACCTTTCGCAGCATCAACTCTCTCAATAATCCTGAAGTCCACACGCCGAACCTCGATCGCCTTGTTTCCGCCGGCTGCACTTTTACCCATGCATTTCACAATGGCTCGTGGTCGGGCGCGGTCTGCATCGCCAGCCGTACCATGCTCAACACCGGACTCACCGGCTTCCGCGCACAAACGCAGGCTGACCTCGTCCACACCTGGGGCGAGACCCTCGGCAATGGCGGCTACGACACCTACATCTGCGGCAAATGGCATCTTGACCCTGTCCTGCTCGGCCGCAGCTTCAAGCAGGTTGGCTGCGTCGGCCCGGCCATGTTTTTCTCCACGGCAGAAAACGGCCAGGCCTACAACCGTCCCAGCCCCGGCAACACATGGCAGCCCGATGACAAATCGCAAAAAGGCCACTGGCTGCCCACCGATATGTGGAAGAACGAAGCGCCCGGCCGCATCGAACATTCTGACAGCGTCTATGCCGATATCGCTTCGGAGTATCTGAAGTCGCGTCCCGCCCACGGGGCCAATCCATTCTTCATGTATGTCGGATTCAATTCGCCGCATGATCCGCGTCAGGCCCCGAAGGAAATTCTCGACCTGTACCCGCAGGAAAAAATTGAAATTCCGCCAAACTATCTCCCCGACCATCCTTTCGACCAGGGAGACAATCGCGTTCGCGACGAACTACTCGCACCATTCCCGCGCACCAAAGAGGCCGTGCAATTGCATCGCCGCGAATACTACGCGCTCATCACCTATATGGATTCGCAAATCGGCCGCATCCTCGACGCGCTCGAACAGAGCGGCCACGCTTCCAATACCTACGTCATCCTCACTGCGGACCACGGCCTCGCCGTCGGTCAGCATGGCCTGCTCGGCAAACAGAATTTGTATGACTGCAGTGTTCGTATGCCGCTGCTCATTTCCGGCCCGGGCATACCGCGCGGCCGCCGCGTGGATGAACTCGTCTACCAGCACAGTATGTTTGCCACCACCTGCGACCTCGCCGGTATCCCTATTCCCAAGACCGTCGAATTTCCCAGCCTGGTTCCGCTGCTGCATGGCGAAACGGAATTGCATGACGCGGTATTCAGCTTCTATCTCAATTTCCAGCGCAGCGTCCGCGACCGCCAGCACAAGCTCATCGTGTATCCCAAGGTCAACCAGGTGCAGTTGTTCGATATTGTTGCCGACCCGTGGGAAACGAAAAATCTCGCCGACGATCCGTCTATGGCCGAAGTCAAACAGAAGCTCTTCGAGCGCCTGCAGAAATTTCAGGTCGACCTCGGCGACACGCTGGCGCTGAAACCGATTTAACCGAATCAACCGCGGCCCACACCGGAGAGTTGCATGAGCGTCGAAGCTTTTCACGTAATGACCAAGCCCATTGGGCCGATTTGCAATCTCGATTGCAAGTACTGCTTCTACCTGGAGAAGGAAGTCCTCTATCCCACGGCAGAAAAATGGTCCATGCGCGACGACGTGCTGGAAACCTACATCCAGCAATATATTCAGGCACAGAACGCGCCCACCATCACCTTCGCGTGGCAGGGCGGCGAGCCCACACTCCTCGGCGTGGAGTACTTCCGCCACGTTGTCGAGCTGCAGAAAAAATATGCCGACGGCAAGCGCATTGAAAACGCCTTCCAGACCAACGGCGTCCTACTGAACGATGAGTGGGCCGAGTTCTTCAAAGAAAATGAAATGCTCATCGGCATTTCAATCGACGGCCCCGCCGAGTTGCATGATGCCTATCGCGTTGACAAGGGCGGCCAGCCAACACACGCCCGCGTGATGCGCGGCATTGAAGTCCTCAGAAAACACGGCGTCGAATTCAACACCCTCACCACTGTCCACCGCGTCAACTCGCAACACCCGCTTGAGGTCTATCGCTTTCTCAAAGAGAACGGCAGCGGCTTCATGCAGTTCATTCCCATCGTGGAGCGCATCTCTGCGCAGAAGACTGAAGATGGCCTGGTGCTGGTCTCGCCTACATTTCATGAGGAAGCTTCCGTCGCTCCCTGGTCGGTGGAGCCGCGCCAATTCGGCAACTTCCTCAGCACAATTTTCGATGAATGGGTCCGCAAGGATGTCGGCACGCAATTCGTGCAACTCTTCGATATCTGCCTGCAGATCTGGGCGGGCATGGAGCCAAGCCTCTGCGTCTTCCGCCGTCAATGCGGCTCGGCCATGGCCATGGAGCACTCCGGCGATTTATATTCCT
>CAIZGA010000396.1 GCA_903932385.1 uncultured Acidobacteriota bacterium | reverse complement strand
GATACCGCCGCCGTCAAGCCCGGCTCCTGGCTATATTTTGGCTATATTTTGGGGATCCGCTGCGGGCTTACGGAACCCAGCCGCTCCCGACCCGCCCTGGAATCTACCCGACCGTCGCCCGATTGCGCCCCGCCATCTTGCTCTGGTACATCAGCTGGTCGGCCCGCAGAATCAGGTCCTCAGGCGTATCGGTGGGCCGAACCATGGTCCCGCCCACCGAAACCGAAATCGACTTGACCGCCGCACTCAACTCCAACGCGTTCCTATGCGTCGGTCCGATCTCCTCGGCAAAGGAACTCCGCTGCACCAGCACCGTGCATCGGTTGGCCATCACCCGCAGAGCCTCTTCATTTACGTTCTGCACAATGGCCACAAATTCGTCCCCGCCCCAGCGCCCCAATACATCTGCCGAGCGCAGGCTACCGCTCAACGTGCGCGCCGCTTTCTGCAATACGCGGTCCCCGTTGATGTGGCCCAGCGTGTCATTCACATCTTTGAAGCCGTCCAGATCAATCATCATCACGCCGAAGGGATCATTGTGTACTTTGAATTCATTCAGCGCCGTGTTCAGCGCCATCTCCGCATACCGCCGGTTGGGCAGTTGCGTCAGCGCATCCAGAAACGCCAGTCGCTGCATGGCATCGGTGCGGCGGCGTTCTTCCTGCTGTGCCGTGTTGTCGCTGAAGATTTCTATCGCGCCCACAATGCTGCCGTCTTTGCCGCGCAGCGGTTCCACGCGAACATTCACCGGCACACGCCAACCCTGTTTGTGCCGTAGAAAAACATCTGCAGCGTGGCCATGCCCGTCGCTCACCGATGCGGTCAGCGGGCAGCCGTTCTCGCACAGATTATGTCCCGCCGGATCCACATGGCACAGAATATTGTCCTGGCAATGATGGCCCACCACGTCGTCGGCCTTGTAGCCGGTCAGCCGCTCGGCGCCTTCATTCCAATAGACAATCTTGCGGTCGCGGTCTACAAAGTAGACGCCATCGCTCATGTGGTCGAGCAACTCTTTATAAAATCCCTGGTCGAAAAGGTCGTTCGGCATCGGCATGGGACTGCTTGCATCCTCTCGCAGTTCCCGCTGTCCTCTCATGCTCTACAGACGCTTGAACAGGAAACGGAACGCCAATGCCACTGCGCTCCGCTGTGGGAACTTACCTGCTGAAATTGTACGCCCCGACAGAATTTTCCCTGTGACCTAAATCACCGCAGCTTTGCCGCCCGCTGGACTCGCCCCCCGCCGCACTGATAGATTCACTTCGTCTGAAGTTGCAACTAAATCGCATCCCCGAACAAGAAAAGTGAGTGCCGCATCATGACCCAAGTTTCCCGCCGCAGCTTTCTGCAGACCGGTGCCGTTGCCGCCGCCGCACTTTCCACCGGTGCCATCTCCACCGGCGTTCTCGCGCAATCCAAACCCGCCTCCGGCACGCCCGCCGCGCCCGCGCAGGTACGGCTCGGCCTGGCCAGCTACACCTTTCGCAACTTCACCCGCGCGCAACTCATCCCTTTCATGAAGCAGCTGCACCTCACCGACCTGAACGCGAAAGACGCGAAGGACCATCTGCCTTCCACCTCGCCTGAAGCCGAAGCCGCCGCGCTGGCCGACTACGCCGCCGCCGGCATCACATTGCACGCCGCCGGCACCATCAGTTTTTCCAAGCCCGACCCCGCCGACATCCAGGCCAAATTTGAATACGCCAAGCGCGCCGGCATCCCCGTCATCGTCGCCGGCGACCCCGCGCCCGGTTCGCTGCCGCTGATTGAAAAAATGGTGAAGCAGTATGACATTCGCGTCGCCATCCACAACCACGGCCCCGAAGACAAACTCTATTTCCCCTCGCCGCTCGACGTGCTCGCCGCCATCAAACACCTCGACCCGCGCATCGGCTGCTGCATTGACGTGGGCCACACCATGCGCACCGGCACCGACGTACTCGCCGCCATCAAGGCCGCCGGCCCCCGCCTCTACAACATGCACATTAAAGATTTGGCCAAGCCGCTGGTGAAAGAAAGCCAGGTCGCCGTCGGCGAAGGCGTCATGCCCATCCGCGGAATTTTTGAGACGCTGCTCGCCATCCGCTACAAAGGCTTTGTCGATCTGGAATATGAAATCAACGGCGACAACCCCATGCCCGGCGTGATTGAAAGCTTCGCCTATATGCGCGGCGTGCTCGCCGGCATGGGCCATCCCGTCCACGCATAATTATTCGCACGATAATTTTTTGCGCACACACAAAAGCCCCGCACGCTGCGGGGCTTTTTCTTTGCAATTAATTTTCGCGCGCTAGCGGTTCACCCACCACACGCCCCAGTTCAACGCCGAAGCAAAACTTACCCACGCAAGATACGGCACCATCATCCACATCGCCACGCGATTCACTCGCGCGTACGCAATCGTCATCGCAAGAATGGCCGCCCACAACGCAACCACTTCAATTGCTGCCGTCAGAATCCAATGGCGGTCAAAAAATAAAAAGCTCCACGCAAAATTCAGCGCCAATTGCAGCCAGAACATGTCCAGCGCCCAGGTGCGATTTGGCGAATCCGGCAGCCGCCACACCAGCCACGCCGCAATTCCCATCAGCGTGTAGAGCGTCGTCCACACCGGCGCAAAAACCCAGTTCGGCGGTGTGAAGCTCGGCTGCGCGATGCTCGCGTACCAGGTCGGTATCTGCCGCGCGGTAAAGAATCCCGCCACGCCGGAAACCAAATAGCAGACAGCAAGCCAACCGACCAGCGCCAACCATTTCATCGATGAACCAGACATTGCATTACTGCTCATACGGACCTTTCCTACAATTACCGCATCCAGCCAACCAGGGTGAACTATATAGATGAAGACTGGCTACATTCCGGTGATGCTGCTGTCTCTCACAACGCTGGCCGCATCCGCACCAAACATATATGGACAAACTGCACCGCAAGCGCAACTGCCGGAGGTGCCCGTCGCAACCCATACTATCCCAACCCTTAACAAATGCGGAGATGTCTTCGAATACAACTGAAAATGCCAGCGCAGGTAGGCTGGCGTGAGTTCGTAAACAATTCTGAAATACCGCCTCATCAGAGGAGGTTGGCTTCTTGTTCTGTTTTTCTTTAGTTCACTTTTCGATGGCGCTGCTTTGTCAGGGCCTCATTCACTGCTTTCAGTCTCGGGTCGTTGTCTGGCTGTATCACCCGTATGTGTCCCTGCAACAACTTGCCCAGTTTGGCGGCGTTCCTGTCGAAGATTTTCTCCGCCTTCCGGTGGTCCGCTTCCCTCAGTGCGCTGGTCAAACTGCTCGCCATAGTCGAACCCCTGTTGATCT
>CAIZGA010000395.1 GCA_903932385.1 uncultured Acidobacteriota bacterium | reverse complement strand
GTTTTGATTTTGAAATCGTCTTTGTTGATTTCCGCGCGCGTGCCGCCAGCGGTCATCGCCAGCAGAGCCACCGGAACAACAGCTTTCAGCAACCATGTCTTCGCCAATGCAGTTTCCTCCCCCACAGTACTTGCTTCACTTACAGTTTCTTTTCTAGTGCGGCGATTTTATCAGCAACTATTGCGAGTCTACATGGTCAAAATCATTGAGGGGGCCGTGTGCCGGATGCGTTTTCCACGATGGGAGACGGGTATTGCCGGTTTCGATTCCCTTGCGGAATTTGCCCGAAAAGTGCAGTTGCAGACAGCTAATCTCTGAAATGGATAGGTACCGGCAGATTCCTGGTGGAGTTGTACTCCGGAAGGCCACGAACGTCAGATGGAATTTCTGCAAGGAGCAGGTGCAAACATGAATCAACTATGCCGCAATAACAAATTGGAAACGGGTTGGATGAAAAACTGTGCCGCCACGGGCATGGCAGCGATGCGCATGGTCGCCGTAGCAGCATTGGTGCTGCTGGCCGCCGAATATGCCGTTTCGCAGACCACAGGTCAGGTGAAGGAGCAGAACCTTCCGGTGGAGAACGCGCCCACGCCTCCTGCCGCCGCCACAATGGATAGCCCCACCTGGTCCACAACAGGCACAACACCATCGACAACGCAGAAACCCTCCGCTGCAGTGCCGATGGATTCCAACACAACTTCAAACACATCTGCGCCGACAGTGACTAACAGCAATGCTCCGGACCCTGCCTACGGCTGGCCGAGCTCTGCAACTAACAACACGCCGGATCCCAACGCGCCAATTCCGTATGACACCACGCCGCAGTTGCATGCGCGTCCCCTGCCCCGCAACCTGCACACCATGGATTCAGAAATCGTAACGACAGTGGTGAGCAATCCGAATGAATTGCCGGAAGGCACGCTGCTGAATGTGAAACTGCAGCAGGACATCACAAGCGACAGCAGTTTTACCGGCACCAGCTTTGATGCCACACTCATGCAGTCCATCGTGAAGAACGGACGCACGGTGATTCCCGCCGGCTCCACGCTGCGCGGTCGCGTGGTCCACGCCAGCAGCGCCAACCTCATCCACGGCAGTGCAAATATTATGCTGCGGCCGGATGAAATCATCACGCCGGATGGCACGCATTACATAATTCACGCCATCGTGGTGCGCACCGATGAACACAGCCACACTCGTCTGAAGGGTGAAGGCGATATTGTGAACAAGCCGAGCAAGGCACACACCGCAGAAACCTTCGGAGCCATCACCGGCACAGGAGCAGTAACCGGTGCCATCGTAGGCGGGCCTGTGGGCCTGGCTGCCGGCGCCAGTGTTGGCGCGGCCATCAGCACTGTGCAGTGGGCGGTTCACAAACGCTCAGCGGCACTGCCGATGGATTCGCAACTGGTCTTCAGCCTGTCGGAACCAATGTCGCTCTCGGGCTACCAGAGCTACTCCGGCCTGAACAGCACAGCATCGCCAATCAACCAACCACAGCAACAGCAGGTGAATGTTCAGCCGCCGCTGGCGACCACGCCGTATTAACTACAACGCGGCGGAATCAACGAACCTGCAAGCCTTCAACATGGGAGTGGACCGCCACGATGCATTCAATGCCGTGGTTATCCTCATCCCTCTGGCACTGATGTGGAATTGGTCTGCCTGGGCATGCTGTTTGAAGTGCTCATTCTGCTGGTGATGAAGAGCTACCCCGATGTGCGTGAATTCTTCCGCGTCGACATCCTGGAAAAATAATTTCCTAGAATTGTGCCAGCAGCCGCTTCCAGTTTTTCTGGTTGCTGCGGAAGGTCTTCTTCAGGTTGTCCATAATGCGCTGCAGGTCGGCGTTGGCGCGCATGTTGCCCCACAGCGGGTTGATGCTGAACCAGGGATAATTCTCGTTGCCCAGATAGATGGCGCGGCGCAGCCAGTGCAGTGCTTCCGACTCATCGCCCTCGGTTGCGAAATATGTTGCCAGACGATACGCCATTTCGCTATCAGCTTCCGCAGCAGCCAGCGTTTCTTCCAGAATCATGGTCGCAGCTTTTTTTCGGTCACCCAGTTGCACATAGCAGATGGCCAGCGTGGGCAGAATAATTCGTAGCGATGCGTCCTGCTGAATCACCGTCTCCAGCGTGGCCACGGCCTTCTGCAGATTGCCGGTACGCATCTGCTGGTAGCCCTTGGAGATGAGCAGCAGCGGCTGGCGCGGTTCCAGCGTCAAACCTTTTTTGATTTCTTCCGCCGCCAGTTCCAACTGGTTCTGATACTGATATACGCGGGCACGGTGGTTGTAGACGATGGCCGCGTTGGCTGGATTCAAACGCAGCGCCAGGCTGAACTGGTCCAACGCTTCCTCATACATGCCGTCAAAGCGTAGCGTGATGCCGGCAATCTGTCGGACATTCCAGTCATTGCCCGCAGTCTGCAACAGATGTTCAATGCCGTAGCGAACACTTTCTTTTTCACCGCGCGAGAGCAACAGGTAGACGCGATACAAGTTCGCTTCCACGGAGCCCGAGTCGAGTTCGAGCGCTTTGTCAAAACTACGGCGCGCTTCCAGCAGATGCATCTGGCCGCCTAATCCGTGGCGAACATATTGCAGATGCGTAATGCCGCGTCCGCTCCACGCCGAGGCAAATGTGGCGTCGCTTTCCACTACGCCGTCGAACAATACCAACGCACGATCCAGATCATCGCGGCTGCCGGTGCGATACATGAAGTGCGAAAGCAGGGCGCGCGCCTCAAGATAATTTTCAGAAATGGCTTCGCCCATCGGTGCCAGGCCGGAGCTGTCGTCGGTGCGCTCTGTATGCGCCTGCAGATGGCCGCTGCCCTGCAGCGAACTGAACACTTCATTGCAAATTTCATTCTGCACAGCGACCAGATCAAAACTGGGCACGCTGATGGAGCCGCCGGTAATCACACTCTGTGCCGGCACATCGAGCAGTTGCCAGTTCAGGTCAAATCCTTTGGCAGAACGCAGGTAGTTGCCGGTAAGCACATACTGCACCATCAATTTTTCGCCGATGGCCAGCGGATCCATCTGCTTGATGGGCAGCGACATCAACGCGCTCGACGGCCGCACCACCAGCGACGGCACACGAGCGAGTCGCGCAGCGATGGCGTCTGCCAAAGCGTAGCCGTACATGGGTGATGAATTTTCCGCAGCTGTCTCCTGACCGAAATTTGCGAACGGCAGCGCCACTATGCTGTTCAGTCGCGACGGACCTACGCTGCTTTCGCGGAAACGTTCTGCCAACATGGCCAGCAAGCCGGAGGTGCGTTTTTCAGGCTCTTCCGGCGGATACGTTCCCGCCGACATATCTGCCGACGCGCTGGGCGGCATCAACTCCGCATCCAAACGCAGTGTCTGCATCACGGTGCGCAACGCTTCGCGGACTTCCGCGGCGGTGGCGTATCTCTGCGAGGGAACTTTTTCCAGGCAACGGAAAATGACGCTCTCCAACTCTGCCGGAATGTGCGGGAACACTTCACGCAACGGCGGCGGGTCGGCAAACTGAATCGCACGAATACTCTGCATCTCTTCGGCATTCGGACGATGGAAGGGATGGCGGCCGGCGGCGAGTTCATACAACATCACGCCGAGTGCAAAAATGTCGCTCTGCGCGCTGCTGTGGCCGGTGACAAACTGCTCCGGTGCCATGTAGGCAATGGTGCCTCCGCGCGCGGTGTACGTCGGGGCTTCCACTTTTTCCGTCGCGTCGGTATCAGCGGCGTCTTTCACTTCCGTCTCTGCAGGCTTCGGAATTTCTTCCGCTACCGCAATCACTTCCGGCGCGGGCTTGGCGACAACTTTCCGCGCTCGGCTTTGCGAAGGATCAAATGCCACTTCTTCCGGATTGCGGCGACGCGCGAGACCGAAGTCAAGAATCTTGACCAGCCCGCCTTCGGTCAGCATGACGTTGGCCGGTTTCAGGTCGCGATGAAAGATGCCGAGCCGGTGCGCGGCAGCCATACCGTCGGCAATTTGAATGCCGGCGGAAAGCAGCAACTGCAGGCTGGCCGGGCCCTGTGCAATCAACTTGTCCAACGACTGGCCGGGCACGTACTGCATCACGATGTAGGCTTCGTCTTCCGTTTCGCCGACGTCATAAATGGCGCAGACATTCGGGTGTTCAATGGCCGAGGCCATGCGTGCCTCGCGCAACACGGTGGTGCGCATCTGCTGCAGCGTGTAGGCGCCGCGACGCAGCAGCTTCAGCACCACCGGGCGCTGCAGCAGTGTGTCGCTGGCCAGGTAGACGATGCCGCTGCCGCCCGCGCCCAGCTTGCGGATAATTTCGTAATGTTCGATTTGCCTGCGTGCCATGTGTTTGTGCGCTTGCCTTCTCTATGATGCGCCGAAAGTTATTCCCGTTCGATACAACCGATGGGGCATATGTCTATTGTCGCCGCGAGGGGGCAAAATCACCTAACCATGTCGTAAATATCCTGCGGAAAACTTGCGAGGGAAATTTCCCTGCTATGTGCATTGAATTACAGATTTATTGCCAGGATGAAAGTTCCGGATTCCGCCTAAATTCATTGCATGACACATTCTGCAGCAACAACGTAGGATGGTGTCAGTGCAGTCCCGCGTTCCACCCCCATACCTGCACTGCAACCGTGAGCAATCGATTGCTGCGGCCACCTAAATGACTTTTGCCGTTTGACCCGGTTGATTTTCTGCCGGTATCGCAACTCCCGCACGAAGGCCCCTATGCAAGCAAGCATCCTGTT
>CAIZGA010000394.1 GCA_903932385.1 uncultured Acidobacteriota bacterium | reverse complement strand
TTGAGTTTGATCAGACACAGAGCTATTTTGTGGTCTTCCAGCATCCTATTGTGAATTCCGCAAATCATGCGGAATCAATCGCCGACTTTCCACGATTGTCCGAACTGGTGACTTTGAGAGGATCCTGGCAGGTTGCCTTCGATCAGCGCTGGGGCGGCCCGGCGGCCATCGAGTTTCCTACTTTGTCCAATTGGGCAGAGCACAAGGATCCACGCGTCAAATACTTTTCGGGAACAGCTACCTACAATAAAATTATCGAGTTGCCTGCCGCTGCAAAACAGGGCCGGCTTTATCTCGATCTTGGTGCTGTCAAGCATATTGCTGAAATTCGCCTGAATGGCCACGACCTCGGCGTGGTATGGACGGCGCCATGGCGTGTTGAAATTACAGATGCGTTGCAGCCTGGAAAAAACAAGCTCGAAATCGATGTGACAAATGTCTGGGCCAATCGGCTCATAGGCGATGAGCAACATCCGGCGGATATTTCATGGGAGGCTTCGGAGCCAGATGTATTCAGCGGCTACTATCTGAAGGAATTTCCAGACTGGTTTCTGAAGTCGCAACCACGCCCAGTGAAAGAACGTCTCACCTTCACCACTTGGAATTACTTCGAAAAAGATTCCCCGCTGGAGCGCTCCGGACTTCTGGGCCCAGTACGCATCCTGATTGAAGCCTGACAACGAGAGGGTGACTATGATCTTTGCCGAAAGCACATTGACGCGTCGCAAAGTGATTCAAGGAATTGGTGCGTCTGCAATTTCTCTGGCTGCGAGTGGTAACCTGCTGGCCGAGCAATATCACCGCGCAGACGCAACCTGGTTAAGCAATTGTCGCTTTGGAATTTCCTCGCACTGGACCGCCCAATCCAAACCTGTTGCTGCCGATGACTGGCTGCCGTTTGAAGAAGCGGTCTCGCATTTCAATCCCGCCAGATATGCGGACCAGGTTGCCAATGCCGGCGCGGAGTATGTGATATTTACAGGTACGCATGCGCTACAGATGCTGCCCGCGCCCTGCGCAGCAATTGACCGCATCCTGCCGGGGCGCACCACGCATCGCGACTTGATTGGAGAATTGGCGGATGCATGTCATGCTCGCGGTCTCCGCTTCATCCTCTACTACAACCACTCCTGCAATGGCGGTGACGACCCGGACTGGGAATACGCCGTCGGCTATCACGCTCGCGACAAATCACAATTGATCAGCAATCTGCTCAACATCATTCGCGAACTCGGCACACGTTACAAATCGCGCGTGGCTGGCTGGTGGTTTGATAGTTGTGGGGCGCTTGATCCTAATGATTGGCACCGCGACTATCACCAGCTCGTCACCACAGATATGCACGGCTACAAAGTGGATTGGGACCAATGGGTTGACATCGCCAGAATAGGCTTCGCAGATCGTCTGGTCACACTCAATCCCGGTGGCCTCTTCCACTACGTCTACTCGCGCTATCAGGATTATGAAGCTGGCGAGGCCTTCCAGCCTATCGCCGTTCCCACGTCGCAATTCACTCAGGAACATCTGCAGGGCCACCGCTGGTTATGTCTCGACAATTCCGGATGGGTCCATAATCACGTCACTACACCGCTGGCTGCACCCATGTTCAATCGCGAATACATTCAGTCCTACGTTCGCGACTGCAACCGCGTCAAAGTTCCCGTCACCTTTAATGTGGATATAGACCGCACCGGGCTCTTAAGCCCGCAGTCCTTGCAGATGCTTCACGAAGTTAGAAAAGAGATCGCTTGAATGCCACATATTAATGCGTTATTCCCGCCATGCCGGAGTAGTAGTACATGCTAATCAATCCCTACGAACCCGGCGGTAGAGTCCCACATCACGAATCAATCAGCGGCGACCTGGTCGTTGTTGGCGGAGGACTTGCTGGGATTTGTTGTTCCATCACTGCTGCACGGCAGGGGTTACGCGTCATTCTTGTGCAGGATCGTCCCGTACTCGGTGGAAACGCTTCAAGCGAAGTCCGGCTCTGGGCGCTGGGTGCCACATCGCATA
>CAIZGA010000393.1 GCA_903932385.1 uncultured Acidobacteriota bacterium | reverse complement strand
CGCCGCGCGGAACTCTTCCAGTTTGGCAGCGCGTTGCGAACCGCCAAAGACGCTGGAGAAGGCGCGCACGCCGTATCGCGCCATCACAACCGTGAAGGCAATTTCGATGGAATAAAACCACGTGATACTAATCAGCGCGTCGATGTTGCATTCGGCGCCGACCGGAAGCATCAGGGCCAACATGCAAACCATCCACGATGTGTTTTTCACGCTGGGGCAGACGACGTCCATCGTCAGCATGAATCCACCTTGCACCACGATGATCAGGAAAATCAGCCCCACCCAACCGCCCATGGCAAATGAGGTGGCAAATGCACCAAAGGAAACACCCGTCGTGGTGTCCTCTGGATTCGAGCCGGGGATGCGGTGCATGTAACTCTGCGATGAGAAGAATGACGGCTTGTTGGGATACAGTACGTGCGGGATCCAGTTGATGAGTCCCTGAACGGCACCGTCGTAGCCCATGTAATCGCCGTCTTTTACGGTGGCAATCAAGCTGGCATCCAGCGCGATGACATTCGAGTATCGCGTGAAGAAGCCGACGTCCTTGCCGAAATAATCGCCGTGCTCGCCATTGGCACTTTCCATTTCAAAGTCCATGGCTTTATTTACTTTTTGCGTTTCTAGAATCTGCCTGGAATTGGCGAATTTATCCACCAGTTCGGGGATGGTCAGGCCGCGGTTTGCTTCATCCGTGGAGTGGTAGGACTGCAGCAAGGGATATACAAACATCGCAACAAACGCCACAACGCCGATCATGGCGACATATTGCAGTCGGCTGAAGCGAACCTTGCAGGCAGCGCAGCAAACAATATACACAGCCAGTGGCTGCAGCACGGCGGTTTTACTGGCGTGAACAAAACCGACATACGTAATCCAGCCGCCGACCAACAGCGTCAAAAAATTGTAGGTCCTGCGCCCATTGCTGCTCTCGATGGCCGAGCAGACGTTGAGTGCCAGCGCAAACTGCCCCATCATCGAACTCAACTGCGACAACATGGTGACCCAGCTGCCCTGGCTTGCGGCGCCGGCGCGGAAGGCGCTAATCAGAAAACCGTTGATGACCATCAGGGCGGTGGCGCCAACGGCCATTTCGCTGATTCTGAACTTATCGTCGTTGCCGTGAAAGATTGCCTTGCGCGGGCGGATTTTGACCACCAGAAAACTGGCAAACAGAACCGACAGTTCGCCGATAAAAACGACGGTGGCAAAGCGCTGCGGCTCAATCAGCAGCGTATCGGCTGCCTGGCGCAGGCCCGCTTTGATGATGAGCGGAGTGGTGATGCCGAAAACGCCCTGGCCGAAAACAAACATGCCGCTGATGCGGTACAGCCCACCCAGCAGATTGAAGGACAGCACCCACAAAATATTGCTGCAGAACATCATCAGCGCGAAAATTGGCGATGTTCCCTCAGCCAGCTGCACCAGCATCAAAACGCCGGCAAACAGGATGGTGTATTGGACAGAAATCCGCTCTGGATAAGGTATGACCATCGGGCAGTTTCTTGGCTAGTCTAACAAAGACGCGGTAAATCCAATCATGCAGGCCGAAGTTGGATTCAGGCAGAATTCCCGCCGCTGCCCCCAACGGCAACCCAGTTCACCGGCCCAATGCAGTTTGCAGGCCCCAAAATCACCGCCAGATTCCCGCCGTGGCAGCGTAACAAGCCGTATTCCACCCAAAAATTCTCAATATTCTTCGGATTTTTATGATATCGGGAGTTATTCTGATTTCACTTCGCATGTTTGGATGGTGTACTTGTGCCGCACTTTGGGGAAGCTCTGCGCCATGAACGGGAACGCCTTGGTGTCTCACTGGATGAAATCTCCAGTTCGACCAAGGTATCCATACGCTATCTGCGAGCCCTGGAACAGAGCGATTTCCGCCAACTCCCCGGCGGCATTATCAACAAAGGCATCGTCCGCAGTTACATCAATCAGTTGGGATTAGACCAGGAACTCTGGCTGAATATGTTTCTCAATGCGTGGCGGGAGAGCGGTTCGCTGGGCGATGAAGAAGCCGGCTGGATTACCTTTGCAGAAAATGTCAGCCAGAGCCGGCATGGCCGCCGCCGCAATACCGGCCTGCGCTGGCTGGGCGTCATCCTGATGATTGCCCTGATTGGCGGGCTCGGCTATGCGCTTTGGCTCTACTCCCACGGGCAGCTGAAGCTCAGCTTCTAGTCAAACTCTGCCACAGTCTGGTTGCTGTTTGCGAACGGCTCCAGTCGCATCATCGCAATCTGCACGGCTAGCGGCACCAGCGCAATTGTGTACGGCATAAAGATTCGCACTTCATCAATCATTCCGGCAGAAATCCAAATTGCCAGATACATTACCGAACCGACTAGTACGCCCATCTCCGCCGCATCTTTGAAGAATTTGCGTTTCGCAACCTGCCACGCTGTCCACACATACGGCACGACGAAGAGCAGAAACGGTGTCCATCGCCGCAGCTCGATGATATTTCTGACGAGTTGAAAGGGCGGCGTGGTTCCGTATGTGGCATGGGGATAGACCACTTTCATCATGTAGATCTGCACAGCGCCGGCGAGCACCGTGGCTGCCAGACTGGTGAGAATCGCAACCGACTTCGGCAGAGAAAATCCATTGCCCAGCGGCGACAGGCAGAGGAAAAAAATTCCCAGGTTCAGCATGAACGATACATCCGCCCGCACCAGGCCCTGCAATCCGGAGACGAAAATAATGGCGATGGCAGTCAGCCACAACGCGGCCGCGTTCGGCTTCAGTTGGCCGCCCTTGCGCGACCACAGCCATAGCATCAAGACGACCAGCATGGTGCTGGGCAAAGTTTCCGGGCGCTGATACCAAAGCAGCCACGCCAGGTAGTACTGCAGCAAGACAATGAAGGCCGCCGAGCCAAACCACTTTGCCGCGACAGTTGCGTTGCGGTAGAAATCACTCCGCTCCAGCAGGCCGTACAGCAAAATTCCAGAGACCGCGATGCTGATGAAATCCAGCAGTGTAAAGGCGTGGCGCATGCCCATGTGCAGGTGCTGGCTCATCCAATAGGCGGCGCGAATCACACCGACGCGATATTGTGCCGGCGCATCGGCGGTGCCGGAGATGACGTCCAACCAAATTCCGGGCGTGCTGTAGAAGCTGCGGCTGTATTCCCAGTAGTCGAGATACACCGCCCCGCACAGGGTCGCCATCAACAGGGTGAGTGTCGTTTTTCGCGGATTCGCCTGCATGGATGGACCCTCGTATCTTTTTGTTTCTATCTACGAAGTAACTTTGGGGCAATTATTTCATACAATAATCGGGTGCCTGTGCTGCACCACGCGTAAGCTCTGCAACATGACAACTCCACAGTGCCGATTTCGGAGGGCTGCGCCATCATTCGTTCACTCCCCATGAATTTTTCTGATGACCGGCACCTGCGATGGTTGACGCCACTTGCGTTGACGATATTTCCGCTGCTCTGTGCCGCAGCAACCATGCACTTCTTTCCCTTCGGCATCCCCATGCCCGGCTACTGGGAACAGGCGCTGGAAATTGCCCGCAGCGGCCATCTTGCCCAGCGCTTCAACCCCGCTGGTTATCCCCAGTTCGCTGCGCTTGGCGTTTTGCTGGGCGGCAGCCACGCGCAACTCGGTGTCATCCTGCTGCAGGCAGTGCTGCAGGTTGCCATCACGTGGATGATCTTCGGCACACTGCGCGCGCTCGCCGTGGAGAAAGCCCCAGCCTTGCTGGCCGCGCTGGCGATTCAACTGCATCCCGAACTGTTGCTGAGCGTTTTTAAAATCTGGGACATCAGCTACAGCACCGCGTTGCTGATGTTGATTGCCATGCTGGCCCTTTGCGTCCTGCATCGCGGCAGACATGCATGGCTACTCTGCATTCTGCTTGGGGCCGCGACTGGTGTTGGGATCTTCGAGCGGCCAAATTATCTTTCGCTGCTGCCGTGCATTCTGGCGGCGCTATGGTTTGCCAATCGCCAACGCGTCGCGGACTTTTCTCTGCGTACCGCAGTCATGTGTGCGATGCTCTGCCTCGCCTATGCTTCTCTGAGCCATGCTGCATACGGCACGCTGGTCTTCCCCGGCAATGGGCCGTACAACCTCTACGCCGGCAGCAACAGCCTGAGCGAAGCCGCGTTGAAGCAGTATCTGAACGCCGAGCCGTCCATCGTTCCATCGCTGCTGGCGAATGGAATGACGCAGGCTGCAGCGGACCCGCAAAGCCTCGAGCTGCAACATTATTATGTCGCGCAGACCGTTGCGTTTGTGCGGACACACCCGCTGCTGGAGTTGCGTCTGATTGCCGTAAAGCTTTTCTGCTTCTTCCGGCCCGACACAAAACTCCATAGCATCGGCACACTTTTTGGCGATGTAGAATTGCTGCTCGCGCTGGCCGCACCGCTCTGGCTGTTGACGTTGCTGCTGCGCCGTAAACTTTGGCAGCCGCAGGACACGCTGCTCCTCTGGCTTGCAGTACTCTATCTGGTGCCGTTTCTGCTCACCAACTCCGACCCGCGCTTCCGCTACACGCTCGACATTCTGCTGATTACGCACATGGCCGCGCTGTGGTTGCGTTTGCCGCAAAAAAATTCAGGCGGCACATTGGCCGCCTGAGTCGTTTCGGTTGAATTGTTTTTAGTAGCGGTAGTGTTCCGGCTTGTACGGGCCATCCACCGATACGCCGAGATAATCGGCCTGCTTCTTGCTCAGCGTGGTCAACTTCACGCCAATTTTTTCCAGGTGCAACCGCGCCACTTCCTCATCCAGCAGCTTCGGCAGAACATAGACATCCACCTTGTAGGTGTCCTTGTTCTTCCACAGGTCCAGCTGCGCCAGCGTCTGGTTGGCAAAGCTGTTGGACATCACAAAGCTCGGGTGGCCGGTTGCGCAACCCAGGTTCACCAGGCGGCCTTCTGCCAGCACAAAAATGCTGTGTCCGTCGGCAAAAGTGTACTGGTCCACCTGCGGTTTGATGTTCAACCGCGTCACCGT
>CAIZGA010000392.1 GCA_903932385.1 uncultured Acidobacteriota bacterium | reverse complement strand
GCAAACTTGAATGCCGTAAAGTTGTAATCGACGCTCTTGGAAGGGTACATCCAGCCAATGATTGATCGCATCATTGAAATTGCCAATCCGGCACGGCTGAGTGTCAAAGACGCTCAACTTGTCATCGAGCGTCCAAATCAGGAGCAGCCTTTACTTCCCTTCTCAACTCCTATAAGCGAGATTGCTGTCTTGCTGCTTGCGCATCCGCAAATTACACTCTCGCAAGCTGTGCTCTCTCGCGTTGCCGAGGCTGGCGGCTCCGTAGTCACTATCGATGGAAAGTACCTGCCTGCCTCTATTCAACTACCCGTGCAGGCACATTTTCTGCAAACAGAGCGCTTCGCCAAACAAATGCAGCTTTCACTCCCCATGCGCAAACGTCTCTGGCAGCAGATTGTGCAGGCAAAGATTCGCGCTCAGGGTGAGCTGTTAAAAGAGATCCAGGGTAATGATTCGGGGCTGATTGCCATGTCTGCCCGTGTTCGGTCTGATGATGCTGGCAACCTGGAGGCGCAAGCGGCCCGACGTTATTGGCCGCTGGTCTTTGGGAATCCAAAATTCCGACGCGGCGCTGAAGGCCCAGATCAAAATCGCCATCTTGATTATGGATACACCGTACTCCGCGCAGCCGTTGCTCGCGCTATTTGCGCCGCAGGTCTGCACCCCTCCATCGGCCTGAGACACAAGAACCGCTACGATGCGTTCTGTCTGGCTGCAGATGTCATGGAACCGTTTCGTCCCTTGGTGGACCGGCGTGTTGTGCAATGGATCGCCAGTCATGCTTCTGCGGCTGACTTCGATACCGCAACAAAGAATTGGATAATTGAGGCCATCACAACGCGTTACATCTGCAAGCGTGAACAACGGTCGCTCTTTGACATACTTTTGAGAACTGCGAACTCGCTGGCGCAGTGCATTACAGGGGATAGTGATGAAATCGAGATGCCAACCTTGTTAGAGCAATGCGTGGAGCCACTTGCACCTAAACGTGCAGCATGGAGCGTAAGACTATTTGATGGCAAGGAGGCTACTGGATAACGGGTACGATCCAGAATCGAAAGGTAGCTTGGCAAAATTATGAAAGGGTTGCGGCTTTCAGCATATCGGTCTGTGTGGCTTCTCGCCATGTTCGACCTTCCGGTGGAGACATCGGACAATAAACGCGATTATGTTCGCTTTCGCAAAGCCTTGCTCAAAGACGGATTCATTTAGTGAAGGCTCGTCTGGGATGTCTGGCGGTAAAGGCTATGACACCGGTAGCATGACAGTGACTATCAACGAAAGCACAAGCGGTAGTGTCAGCTGGTCCTCTGGGAGCACTGCCTCATCCATTGCATCGTCGCTCGCTACGACCTTGAACAGTTCCTTTGGGAGCATTCTGACCGCATCGGCATCTGGTAGTACTGTGAATCTCACCAGCTTGGCAACAGGCACGTCCACGAACTGGCCCATCACACTCAATGTCACAGACACTTCTGAATCGCCAACTTACTTTTCCTTCTCTGAGAGCAATATGAGCGGTGGCGCATCCAGTGGGTATGGTGACGGAACCATCTATAGCTATTGCATGCCCAGCTCATCAAATCCCGTATGTACATCATCCACATCCGGCTGGGCCCCAAATGGCAATCTGGTAGGCTACACTGATACCGTTATGGGAACTTGGAGCAATATTAAGTATGACCACCTGAATCGGCTCAGCTCCGGCCAGCAAGCCCCGGTCAGTGGATCCACGCAATATTTCTGCTGGAGCTATGACGATTTCGGCAATCGTACCGACCAACAGACTGAAACTGGTTCTGCCTTTAGCAATGATCCCGGCGCTGCACCTGGTAGCGGAGCTACCAACGGCTGCGTAGCCGGGTCGGGTGCTTCGCTCGTATCAAATTCGTGGGCTACTTATACAACAACAAACCGAATCAGCAGTACCAATACATCTGGCTCAACGTATACGCCTACTTACGATGCTGCTGGCAGCATTAAGAATGATGGCACTAACCAGTATCTGCTGGATGCTGAAGGCCGTATCTGTGTTGTATACAACGGTACGACTTATATGGGCTACCTCTATAACGCAGAAGGTGCCCGCGTCGCCAAAGGCACTGTTTCCGGCATCAGTAGTTGCCCGGGCAGCAGTGGCTTCGGAACGCTCTCCAACCAGTATCTTCTCGGCCGAGGTGGAGAAGAAGTTACGGTACTCACCGGAAGTAGTAGCACATGGGATTATACGGATGCCTATATTGGCGGCGGAGGTATTGCGACATATGACATACCCTCAGGTACCACTTCAGTGGCGTTGCACTTCAACCTCGCGGACTGGCTTGGTTCGCGACGTGTGCAGGCCAACACTGCAGGCGAGATTGAAAAAACCTGGCAGAGCCTGCCGTTTGGAGATGGCTTGACCTCCTCGTCGGGAGATGACAGCGATTACAAGCATTACACCGGCAAAGATCGCGATAATGAATCCGGGAATGATTACTTCGGAGCGAGATACTACGCTTCCAATTCAGGTAGATTCCTATCGGCAGATTGGGCAGCAACTGCAGAGCCGGTACCCTATGCAAAGCTAGGCAATCCACAAAGTTTAAACCTCTACGCATACGTGGGAAACAGTCCATTTGTTGGCATAGATGCAGACGGCCATAGCCGCGCTGCAGATCCACGAAACTTTTTAGCCATGACGGATTATTGGGATAGGGCAGCAGAAGCAGTTGGTGGCATCATTGACGCATGGGATAATCGAGGCGAACTCTTTAATCAGCAAACAACGCCAGCCCAACCGGAAATTGCAGCGGGTCAACCAGAAGATAGTACGGCCCAACAGCAGATGACTACAAGCGCAGCCGGAGTAGCCTTCATCGAAGGCTGGGAAGGCTGGAATGGAACCGTCGACAAAAAGACTGGACTGACCTATGCGAAAGATGATGGTTTCGGTAACGGGACCATCGGCTGGGGACACAATTGCGGCAAGTGCGCGGACTTCAAGGATGGCATTACGAAGGATCAGGGTGAGGCTCTTTTGAAAAGCGATCTCGCGGGATTCGAGAAATCCGTGAATGGTCTCGGAGCTTCTCTTAGCCAGCAGCAGTTCGATGGCCTTGTTTCTTTTGCATTCAACGTAACGCACTACGGTGATTCCACGCTGTTCTCAAATGTCGCCTCTGGCACTGCTGTAACTGAAGGCAACTTCACAGCATATGGTCATGCACACGTGGGTGGAAAGCTAGTAGAAGTGCCGAGCTTAATGGCGCGTCGGCGAAGCGAATACAACATCTACGCCAACGGCGTTTACGACAGCAGCCATTGAGGAGAGAATGCATGATTAAAATGCTCGGACTCGGGATCATTTCATTTGCGTTGTTGGCTGAAGGTCAGCTCCCCTCCAGTGCCGTCGGGAAATGGACTGTGGGGAAGCCTTACGATGCGGGCCAGCCAATCGGACTCAACGCAAAGCAAGAGGAGGCAATTATTGGTTTGGTTATCAAAGTGTCGCCAAGCCAAATCACAGTTTGTGGGAAAGACGTTCCGATCAAGTCGGTCGAAGTCGACCGTCTCACGAGCAGTGAGTTCCTTGCAAAGTACAAATTCACACCAAACCTAATTGGGTTCGGCGATGACACTCTGGTAGAAATCAGCATCAACAAACTGCATTCAACCCATGCGTGCGGAGAATTTGCTGACCCTGGGACAGATTTGCTTATCAGCAAGAACCATTCCGTAGTCGAAGTCGCGAATGACTATTTTGAACTGAAGAAATGATCTGATGCTCGTGTCTTTTTGCAGAATGTTGGTGGTACTCGTCCTCTTCAACGGACTGTCATTTGCTCAGAACAATCTGGGGCACAACGGCTTGGATGACCTCCTAGTGAACTGGAAGACCGATTGCGCACCGCGCGGGTGCCTGATGCAGACGGAGCTGTTGCGCGGGGACTCAGGTAGCCCTGCGAACCCGAAGGACTTCCGAGAATATGTCGGTGTGAATGTCGCTCTGGCGCGAAAGACTCGGCAGCCGGAATACATCGCATTTTACGTAGACCCACGAGCGACCCAGGGGCAAGGACTCTTCGTTGCTTTTGCAAAGGCGACGAGAGACGGTAGCTCGTGGAAGATGGCGCTCGACGATCAGGGCGCTATAAAAGTTCCTTTTACGAGCTGTGGGAGGTTGGGTTGCATGGCCCGTATCCCGGCAGGCTTGGAAGTGGAGCCTTCCACAAAGAAACGGGTCGATCTGCTGAACAAGTTTTTAAACTCTGATGTGGTTCTGGTTCTGTACACGAGGGGCAAGAAGCCCTACCGAACGATGATCCCGTTGTCGTCGTTCCAAAAAGACTACCAACATGTGATGGCCGTGGACTTAGCCCCGGCTCAACATGCGCCCTGACCGTCCAAGCGAACCACATCCCTGAAGCATCAGCGGGCCGCTCTCCGGGGTAGCCTTGCCGCGTCTAGTAGGCCCGTGGACGCGCCG
>CAIZGA010000391.1 GCA_903932385.1 uncultured Acidobacteriota bacterium | reverse complement strand
CCCGCAGGCGCTGATGAAGCCCTACCGCATACCACCCGCAACACCGGCGAATTAATTTCGCTGACTTAATCCAGATCGAAGTCCCGCAGCGGCTTGCCCGTGTCGGGGGTCTCTTTCGCCTTGCGCAGCGCTTCTTCGAATTTCTTTTCCAGCAGGTCCGCCGCGTTCTTCTGCGCGTCCACACTCTGCCGGAAAATATTTTCCGCGCGCTCGCTTGACTCGCGCATCGCCTTCGCCGCAGTCTCCAGATCTTCAAAAGTCTTCTTGCGCGGGGCCGGCGTGTGCGCAATCACCGCACGCGTTTCCGGATCAATCTTCAGCATGGCGCCGCAATCGGGGCAGGCCACTTCAATCAGTTCCGGCTTGTTCTTCGCCATGGTCGTTCTCCGGGAACATTCTATCGCGGCTACAGCAGAATCACCTTGTGCCCGCCGCAAACATCGCCCGCCTGCTCCACCAGCAACTGCGCCAGCCCGTCGCCGTAGCGCGCCACAAAAAACGCGCCGCCCACCACGCGCTCCTGCAACGTCTGCTGCGGATACAAATGCAAAACAATCTGCGCCGAATGTTTCGCCAGCGAATTTTCCTTCTGCACTTCGAAGTTCGCCGCCATCTGCCGCAGCCGGTTCATCTGGTAGCGCATCTTGTTCGCCGCCACCTCTGCCGACCGGCCAAGATTTTCATCCAGCGTCTTCATCCACTCGGTCAGCGCCGTCAATTCGCCATCCAGCGCATTGCCCGCTGCAGATAATTTCCGCTTGCCTTCCACCGGCATCGCACGCGCACCCAGCCGTTGTCCCAACTCCGCCTGCGTCGTCATCACTTCATGCAGCGTCAACCCATAGCGGTCCATGATGTGCGCGATTGCATTTTCCACCAGCGTTGCAGATAGCCGCGGCAGCACCGGCGTCGTCCGCCCCAGCAACTTCGCATACGCCACCTGCGACTGCGCAAAATATGCCATCTCCGCCGGCCCGCCGATGTATGCCGTCGTCGGCAACAGCGTGTCCTGGAACACCGGCCGCAGCAGCGCATTCGGACTCAGCCGTTCCGGTGCCGTCTGCAGAATCTTCAGCAGATCTTCGGTCGAATAATTTTCCGTGCCCGCGCGCCATCCCGCATCCACACGACGCAACGCATTGCGCGCCCCGCTTTTTTCGTCGATAAGAAACAGCAGGCTGCCATTCTCCACCGCCGTCACCTGCGCGTGGAACCCCGCCGCCTCCAATGCCTTGCTGCGTTTGCCAATCTCCGCCTGCAACTCCGCCGCGTGCGTAATCGCACCGCGCAGCGTCTCCGCGCCCAGCGCGTGGAACTCCCGCGTCGCCGCGTCAATCAGGATCAGCCCCTGCCCGGCAAAAACTCCCTGCAGAAATTTTGCGAAGGCATCGGCAAAACTCGCGCCCGGTTGGTACGCCGCGTCCAGCAATTCGCACACCGGCGCATGACCCAGCAAAAATTTCGCCTGCTCCAGCGCCGCCGTCACTGCCTCGCCCAGCAATCGCCTTCCCACCGGCACCGCCGCATCCGCAGCGTTCTCCACTACCGAAAGTGTTTCGACAGACTTTTTTTCCAGCAGCGATACGTGACTCACTTCCGCAAAGTCGTGGTCCTCGCTCGCCAGCCAGAATATCGGCACATGCGGCTTGCCGGCTTCAGTGGCCTTCTGTGCCAACCGCACCGCCGTCGCCGCCTTCAGCAGCGTCAGCAGCGGCCCGCCAAACAGCACCACCTGCTGCCCGCTCACCACCGCATCGGCGCCCTCGCGCAGCCGAGTGATGTTCGCCATCACCGCCGCATCCGCACCCCACGCCGCGTTCTGCTGCTCCAGCAGGTCGGCCAGTTTCGCGCGATGCTCCGCACTCAATTTTTTCGTTTTGCAATTTCCCAGCCACGCATCGCCCGTCGCCGCCGTCGGGTAACACTCCCGCAACAGCGACTTCGCCGCCGCATCCAGCTGCGCCCCTTCGCCCACCAGTGCTTTGTACAAAGCTGTGGCGCCGGGAATCGCGTTGATTGGAATACACTCTGGCTGCATCGGTCGGTTGTCTCGCTGTTTCCTGCTGGTCTACGTTGGATGCGCCGCCCACCCTGCACGATGCGGTAATCCCATCATTTTTGCCGGCGCGGCTCAAATTTCATTGGCTGCTCAATTGCCTCTACGATGTTACCGTAGCTGTATGACACCACGGAAACCCGCTCCCGCCTCCGCAAAAAAATCCTCCACCAAAGCACACATCTTCAAGCGCACCCTCGCATGGCAAGGTAAAGTTTTCTCCGTCTATTCTGAGGATGTAAAAGAACCCAACGGCATCCGTTCCGTGCGCGACGTCATCCGCCACAACGGCTCGGTCGTCATTCTCGCCGTCGACGAATCCAAAAATCCCAAAGACCCGCTCATCCTCATCGAGCGCCAGTACCGCCATGCCGCCGGCCAATATCTTTTTGAGCTTCCCGCCGGCCGCATCGACGAAGGCGAAACCGCCCTCGCCGCCGGTCGCCGCGAACTCATTGAAGAAACCGGCTACCGCGCCCGCCGCTGGTCAAAATTAGTCCGCTACTACGCCAGCCCGGGCTTCCTCGGCGAATCCATGCAGATTTTTCTCGCCCAGGGCATCTACCCGGGCATCGCCGAGCCGGAAGCCGATGAATCCATTGAGGTCATCATGATGCCGCTCTCCAAAGTCCTCGCCCTCATCGACCAGGGAAAGATTCTCGACGGCAAGACCCTCATCGGTGTCCAGTACTTCGCCCGCCATCGCAGATAAACAAGAAAAAATTTCAGAATATGGCCGCATTTCCCAGCGGCCACACTCTTCCATTTTCAGCATCTTATTGATTCTTCATTACTTAATAAAATTTACGGCTTCGTAAAAAATTAAATCTCACCCCTGCCTGATAGAGCAAACCATTTATTAATTTCCATCATCTAACGCTCTGTGTGGGTTTCTCTTTACCTGCACACACCACAAATCAGGAAGGTCCCACGGTGTCTCAGTACAAAGGTAAGGTCAAGTGGTTTAACAACGCAAAAGGTTACGGCTTTATTGGTCGTGATGATGGTCCCGACGTCTTTGTCCACTACAGCTCGATTATTGTGGATGGCTATAAAAGCCTAAAAGAAGGCGATGAGGTCGAGTTCGACATTATTCAGGGGCAGAAGGGCCCGCAGGCCGACCAGGTCACGCGTGTCCAGCAAGCTGTCTGATCTCTCTTCGACAGGCGCCGTGCAGGACGCCTTTCGCAGACCGACGTAGCTCTCGATTCGTAGTTGGACCTTGCAGCACGACTCATGGTCTAACCAGCCGCAGAGTTCGGCACATCAACCCGCGCAGCT
>CAIZGA010000390.1 GCA_903932385.1 uncultured Acidobacteriota bacterium | reverse complement strand
GGGGCGGCTCCGCCGTAGCCGGGAGTGCCGTAGTCGGTGCGCGACTCAATGCAGCCGGCGGGCATGGCGGGAGTGAGGCTGGCGTTGGCGGGAATCTCCGTGGCGGTGGAGGGGATGTTGGAGACGACCCAGTGCCACCAGCCGGAGCCGGTGGGCGCATCGGGATCAAAACAGGTGAGAACAAAACATTGTGTGCCGACGGGGACGCCGGTCCAACTGAACTGCGGCGAGCGGTTTTCTCCGCTATGGCCGAAGCTGTTGTAGACGTGGGCAGCGGGCATAACGCCGCCATCGGTTAGATCTTTGCTGAGCAGCTTGAGCATATGTGTCTCCGCAGATGATTTTACTGCCTGGCTTGCGCGCGGACATGTTCAGAGAGGCTGCGAAAGAGTGCGGGGAGTTCGGCGTTCCATTCCTGCCAGTCGTGGTCGCCATCGGTGACGTGGAAGGTGTGCGGGAGATTGAGGTCGATGAGTGCGTCGACAAAGCGGCGGTTGGCGGTGATGAGATGGTCATGCCGGCTGCAGGTGAGATAGATGTAGGGTGCGGATTCCGCAGTGAGTGAACTGGCGAGTCGGAAGGGATTGGTTTCGCGGCGATGGCTGCCGGATTCTGATCCGAAGACGCGATGCAGCATGAGCCAGGTGAGGAAGTTGCGTGGGGAGAGTGGGAAGTCGACAACGTTGAGTGCGGAGCTGATGCCGGCGGCAAAGGCGTAGAGGTGGGGATTGCGCAGGGCGAGATGCATGGCGCCGAATCCGCCCATGGAAACGCCGACGAGGGCGCGGCCGTTGCGTTCAGTGGAGGCGGCGAAGCGGGATTCAACATCGAGGCGAAGGTCGTGGGTGATGAAGTCGGCGTAATTTTCCTGCGGGCCACGGGCGACGTTGGCGAAGTGCGAGAAGCCGCCGTTGGGCATGACGAGAATGAATCCGAGTGCGGCAAAGCGGGCGACATCGGAATCATTGGACCAGCCGAGGTGGTCGTCGCCGGCGGCGTGGAGAAGATAGACGGCGGGGAGACGCGTGCCGAATTTGATGTGACCGGGCTGGATGACGCGGTAAGTGGTGACGCCGCCGAGGGCTTCGCTGTGGAAGCTGACGTCGTGCAGGCGGACATCAGCGGGGAGTTTTGGCGAGTCGATTGAACGCTTGTAGGGGCGCGTGCGGTCTCGCCATTGCTGCAGACGCGCGAGCAGGTTCCAGAAGTGCAGGGAGGCTGGCTTCCGCGAGGGAAGATTTTTGGGGTCGGGTTGGGGCGTGGCACGATGTACCGGTTCTGACTTCATGGGCGAACCTTTGGGCACGTGGGAACGTAACGTAAATACCATGTAATTATGCTGTATTGGACGCAGAACTCCGCACGAAGTTTGGCACGACATTTTAATAATTGAATCGGAGCAGAGATGATTGGTTGGATGCGGATTTTTCGGGTAGGTCTAGTGGCTATCGTTTTGCCAGTTGCGGCGACGGCACAGGCGATTCCCAGCGACAAAGCGATTGATGGCGAAGTGAAGAAGGTGATGACGGCGACCCACGCCAACGGCATGGCGATTGCGGTAATAGACCACGGAAAAGTGAAGTATGTGCAAGCTTATGGAATCCGTGATGCGAAAGGCGACCCACTAAAGACCGACACGGTGATGTATGGCGCATCGCTGACCAAAACAGTGTTTGCCTATACGGTGATGACGCTGGTGGACCAGGGAAAAATCAAACTGGATATGCCGATAAAAGATGATTTGGACCAGCCGCTACCGAGTTATGATCCGGAGAAAATTTATCCGGGAAAATATGCGCCGTATCAGGAGTTGGCGAATGATCCGCGATGGGAAAAGATTACTCCGCGAATGTGCCTGACGCATTCCACCGGCTTCGGCAACTTGTGGTTCTTTGAGCCGGACAGCAAACTGCGGATACATTTTGAGCCAGGGTCGCGATTTAGTTATTCGGGCGAGGGAATGATTCTGCTGCAGTTTGTGATTGAGAACGGGAAAAAGTCGCAGGGGTTGGGGTTGGATGTGGGCAAGTTGACGGATGATATTTTTGCCAGGCTGGGAATGACGAAGACGAGCCTGCAGACGCGGCCAGACTTTGCAAGCGGCTTGGACGGCTGGGCCGATGGTTGGAATGACAAAGGTGAAGCGAAGCCGCACAGCAAACGCAGCAAGCCGCGAGCGTCAGGTTCGATGGATACCACGATTACTGACATATCAAAATTTGCAGCGGCGGTGGTGACGGGCGAAGGGCTGAGTGCGGCGGCGCATCGCGAGATGCTGAAACCAAGTCTGCACATTACGACGGCGACCCAGTTCCCGATATTTTTGCCGGAGCTGCCGGTGAGCAAGCAGAGAAAAGATTTGTATGCGGGACTGGGCGTGGTGGTCTTCAACGGGCCGCAAGGGCCTGGATTCTTCAAAGGCGGACACGACGAACAGACCGGCAATACGTTGGTGTGCGTAGAAAAAAGTGCGCGCTGCGTTGTGATTCTGGACAACGATGTTCGCGGGGAATCGGGTTATGCCGAGCTGGTGAAATTTATTCTGGGCGATACCGGCGTGCCGTATGACTGGGAGTATGGCGACCAGGCTGGAAAATCTGATTAGTATTCGATGCCCCGCTGAGCAAGTATGCCGCGGGTATACGCATGGCGAATTTCACGCATTTCGGTTACTGTGTCGGCGAGTTCTACGAGTAGCGGGTGGGCGTTGCGGCCGGTGAGGATGACGTGCAGCAGCTCCGGCTTGCGGCGGAGAGTGTCGGCGACGAGTTCCGCAGAGAGCATGCCGTAGCCGATGGTGTAGAGAATTTCGTCGAGCACGATGAGGTCCCACTCGCCGGAGAGAATGGCGGCGGAGGCTTCCGCCCAAGCGTCGTCGACCATGCGCTGGTCTTCGGGGTCCGTCTCCGCGCCGCCGACTTTGACGAAGCCGCGGCCGAGTTGGCGGATGGCGCAGTTGCCTTTGAATTCCGGCGAGGCGGCGAGCGCGGCGATGGAGTCGAGTTCGCCGTAATGCCAGGATCCCTTGAGAAATTGCAGGATGAGAACGCGCATGCCGTTGCCGATGGCGCGCAACGCGGTGCCGAGTGCGGCGGTGGTTTTGCCTTTGCCGGCTCCGGTGTTGATGAGGATAAGGCCGCGGCGTTCGTCAGAAAATTCAGTCATGGATAAATTGTATCGGCAGCGTGGCGGGCGATTTTGAGGGGATGAAAATTGCGATGCAGGGATTCAATGTCCGCAGTGGTAGGGATGGCCGGCGAGGATGGTGAAGGCGCGGTAGAGTTGCTCGGCGAGCACGGTGCGGGCGAGTGCGTGGGGTAGCGTCATGGGGCCGAGCGAGAGCAGCAGGCCGCCCGAGGATTTTGCGTGGGCGAGAGCGGCGGCGGACCAGCCG
>CAIZGA010000389.1 GCA_903932385.1 uncultured Acidobacteriota bacterium | reverse complement strand
TCCCCCGCCGCCACCGCCGGCCTCAAACCCGGCGACGTCATCACCCGCGTCAACGCCGTCGACATCACCCGCCCCGAGCAGTGGTTCCACGCCGTGCAGAAGAGCAGGGGCAAGCCGCTGCAACTCACCATCATCCGCAACAAGCAGGAGCAGACCCTCACGCTCACCCCCGCCGACTCGCACCACACCCGCGGCGCTCTCGAACTGCCCTCTGCACTCGGCGATGATTTCTCGTTCGACAACGACATCGCCGTCAACCCCGCAGAACTCGACGCCCTCTTCGCCAACGCGCTCGACAATCTCGACGCCCTCACCACCCAGCTCTCGCAGCAACTCAACACCCTGCAATAAATTTTCCGCCTCCAAAACAAAAAGGCATTCGCAAAAACGAATGCCTTTTTCTCTTTCACCTTCCTGAACTCTGCCCCCGCCTTCCGCTACCATAACCACATGTCTTCATCCGGCCCCGCAACAAAGACCCTCTTCTTCCCGCGCGAACACGGCGCCACCGCCATGCTCTTCACTCCCATCCTCTGCGCCGCCATTCTCGCGCGCCAATGGCACTGGGCAACTCTCGCCGTCGTCACCGCAGCCTTCGCCGCCATGGCCGCCAAAGATCCCCTCGTCATCCTTCTCCGCCAGCATTTTCTGTGGAAGCAACCGCGCCCCGAAACTCCCATCGCCGCCAAATGGTTCGCCGGCTGGATGCTCGTCCTCGCCGCCAGCGCCGCCCTCCTCATTACCCGCTGGCCGTTGCGCGTCACAATTTTTTTCGGAATCGGCATCGCCGCCTTCGCCGCGCTCGCCCTCTGGGTCAACATCAAAAACAAACAGCGCTCCACCCTCTTTCAGATTCTCTCCGGCGCCGCCCTCACCTCCAGTTGCCTCGCCACTTCTCTCGCCGCCACCGGTTCGGTGCAGAGATGGTGCTGGTGGCTCTGGCTTCTGCTCGCCATGAACGCCGCCACCGGCATCCTCGTCGTGCATTCCCGCCTCGATGCCGTCATCGCCCTCAAGCGCAATCAGCCCGCCGAAACCACCTTCCGTCGCGCCGCCTTCATCGCCATCGGAGTTCTTCTTCTCGCCGCCATCCTCTTCGCCGTCCAACATCTCTGGCTCATCTCGCTCGCGCTTTCGGTCGCCCTCCTCGGCTACGCCCGAGAACTCCGCCGCCAGCGTTCCGCCGACGACCTGAAAATCTCCTTCACCCACGTTGGCCAGCGTTCGCTCCTTGAAGCCAGCATCTTTGCCATCCTTCTCATCCTTGCCCTTTGGACCCAGCCCAACCTCTAGCCATCGCCGAAACCGTTATACTTAACCCAGAGCATGTCCCGCAAAAACACAATTCGCACCAAAGCCATCGCCGCCAGCCGCAAACTGCGCGAGCTCGGCTCCATTGCCTCCGCACTGGCCTCCACCGGCCATCCTTACATGGCGCAAATCGTCCCCATGCGCCGCTGCAATCTCTCCTGCGCGTATTGCAATGAGTATGACGACAACTCCGCGCCCGTCCCCGTCGACGAAATGCTTCGCCGCATCGACCACCTCGGCCGCCTCGGCACCTCCGTCATCACCATCTCCGGCGGAGAGCCCACCCTGCATCCCGACCTCGACGCCATCATCGCCCGCATCCGCAAAACCGGTGCCATCGCCGGTATGATCACCAACGGCTACTTCCTCATGCCGGACCGCATCGAGCGACTCAATCGCGCCGGCCTCGATCACCTGCAGATTTCCATCGACAACGTCACTCCCGACGACGTCTCGAAGAAGTCCCTCAAGGTCCTCGACAAAAAACTTCAGTTCCTCTCCGAATACGCAGAGTTCCACGTCAACATCAACTCTGTCGTCGGCGGCGGCATGAAGAACCCGCACGATGCCCTCGTCGTCGCCCGCCGCGCCATGGAACTCGGCTTCACCTCCACCATCGGCATCATTCACGACGGCTCCGGCCAGCTCAAGCCGCTCAATGACACCGACCGCGCCATCTGGGATGAAGTCCGCAACATGGAGAAGAAGAATTACTCCCGCTTCAACCATTTCCAGGTCGCCATCGCCAACGGCCGTCCCAATGACTGGCGTTGCCGCGCCGGCGGTCGTTACATCTACGTTTGCGAAAACGGCCTCGTCCACTACTGCAGCCAGCAGCGCGGCTATCCCGGCACTCCGCTCGCCGACTACACCCGTGCCGACGTCGCCCGTGAGTTCCTCACAGAAAAATCCTGCGCCCCCAACTGCACCATCAGCTGCGTCCATCAGGTCAGCTACATTGACCATTGGCGCGCCCCGCAGACCCGCAGCGTCACCCCGGGCGGCGGCCACACCACCTCGCCCGACCTCGTTCAAATCCGCTAAATTTCCCGCCAAACAGCAGTGTCGGCCATCACGGCCATCTTTCCGGCCCCGCGCCTACGCTGTCCATAGATATCGATATTCTTTTATGCAATCATCGGATTTCATCGCTGGCGGCGCATAATTGCGTACAGCCCAACAGGTATCGTCATGCACGTGCCGAAGACAGAATCGTCCCGCCACCTCGCGCTGCTTGAACTCGCGTGGACCTTCGCCCGGGATGCCAAGTTCGCCGCCGATGCCCGCACCGGCCTGATCTTCGAAGCCAATCCCGCCGCGGAACGCCTCACCGGCTACTCCCGCGATGAACTCATCACCATGCGTGCCACCCAGTTGCATCCGCCGGAAGAAATTCCCGCCGCCATGCAGGAGTTCCAACGCGCCGCCGCAGAATCCGTCTCCGTCCACGGCTTTCATGTCCTGCACAAAGACGGCCACATCGTTCCCGTCGTCATCAACACTTCAGAGATTCGCATCATTGACGGCGTCCCCGTCACCTTCGCCGTCTTTCGCGACATTGCAGACATCACCCTGAACGAGCAGCGTCTCGCCCACCAAAGCTGGGCCCTTTCCGCCTACGCCCGTGCCGCCGTCGCCCTCTCGCAGTGCCGCTCTTCACAGCAATTGCTCGACTCCATCTGCCAGTCCATCACCACCGAATCCGAATACCTGCTCGCCTGGATCGGCCTCGCCGATCACGATGACCGCAAATCCATTCGTCAGATTGCTTCCGCCGGCAAAGCCGTCCACTATCTTGATGACGCCAACTTCAGTTGGTCAGCAGACGACCCCACCGGTCGCGGCCCCACGGCCATGTCCCTGCGCACCGGTCTGCCGCAGCTTCTCCACAACTTTGCAACAGAACCCGCCGTTGCCTTCTGGGCCGAACGCGCTCGTTCTTTCGGCATCCACTCCAGCCTCAGCGTTCCCTTCGATATCAGCCAGAACCGCCGCGCCGCCCTGATGATTTACTCCGCCGACCCCACCGCCTTCAATCCCAAAGCCGTTGAAGTCTTCCACAACCTCGCCACGCAAATCGGCCACGGCCTTCACGCCATCGAGCAGGAAATCGACCTCAACCAGAAACGCGAGCAGCTGCAAAAAGCGCAGGAACAAATCACAGACACACTCACCAAGACCATCGGCGCCATGGCCCGCACCATGGAACTCCGCGACCCCTACACCGCTGGCCATGAGTCCCGTGTCGCCGCCCTCGCCAACGCCATCGGCAATGCCCTCGGCTGGGACGACTCCCGCCTGCAACCCATGCACCTCGCCGCCATGGTGCACGACATGGGAAAAATCACCATCCCCATTGAAATCCTCACCAAGCCCACGCGCCTCAGCATCGCCGAATACGACATCATCAAGGAGCATCCCGAAACCGCCTACACCATCCTCAAAGACATCCCCTTCTCCTGGCCCATTGCGGATATCGTTCGTCAGCACCATGAAAAGCTCGACGGCTCCGGCTATCCCCTCGGCCTCACCGCAGAAAAAATCCTGCCCGAGTCCCGCGTCCTCGCCATCGCCGATATCGTCGAAGCCCTCTCCTCCGCCCGCCCCTATCGCCCCGCCCGCGGCATTGAAGCCGCCCTCGACGAAATTGAAAAACTCGCCGCCGCCGGCAAGCTCGACCCCGATATCGTCCGCGTCTGCTGCGACCTCTTCCGCCGGCAGGGTTACACGATTCCCTCGCCGCATTACTAAAGTTTTGTTTCCTCGGCCTCCGCCCGCCTGTACCCTCTTTGGTATTGCACATCACAGACAATGCAATGTTCGCCGGTCTATGTTCGTACCGTGCAGTAGCTGTATCTGTTCCACTTTGAATTCGAGTAGAGCGTTACGTACGGCTGTTGAGATTCAAATCTGCCAGCATTCAAATGGTTCAATGTTGTGGTCATCCCCTGGGCGGATTTCTCCATGTTGAACTTCAACAAGTTCTATACAGATTTGACCGCGCCCCGACGATACGCGTTGGCGTTTTTAATTTTCGTCGTCGCTCTCTTTGTTCGTGCCGTCATGCTGCCGGTTCAATCCGGCATGGCCTTCATCACTTTTTATCCCGCCATCGTCATCGCTTTTTATCTTTGCGGACTCTGGCCCGGCTCACTCACCGTTCTGCTCAGCGCCGCCGCCGGCTACTACATCTATTTCAAACCCTACTTCACTTTTACCTACACGCCTGAAGCCGCCCATACCACACTGGCCTTCCTCATCTCCGCCGCCATCATCGGCTATATCGTTACCCGCACCCATCACGATTCCAATCTCGCCCTGTTGCATCAACAGCAGCTTGCCGACTCCCGCCTCGCTGAAAGTGAAAACTTCCTCCAGCTCGCTATGGATGCGGCCCATCTCGGCGCCTGGCGC
>CAIZGA010000388.1 GCA_903932385.1 uncultured Acidobacteriota bacterium | reverse complement strand
TACCAGATTGGCGATATCGAGAACCCGCGTATCGGCTTCATTTCCGTCTCGCCGGAGAACCTGCAACACCTCTCGCAGACCCTGCACAACCGCTAATTAAAAGTTGAAGTAATACTTTCACTCGCAGGTAAACTGGCATATCTGCTGGACAAGATTTGTTGCTTCAGTGCTAAACTCACTTCCACTATGACAGATTCCCTCAGCCCGCAGAGCCCTGCCGAAACAACCCCAGAAGCTACCCCCGCCAAACGCCGCATCTGGCCGTGGATTGTCGGCGGTGCCGCTGTTCTTTTTGTCCTGCTGATTGCCGTCATCGGTCTTGCGGTGTGGGCCATTAACAGCTCCTCGCAGAATGACAATGACGCATCCTCGATCAGCGGTATTGGCCGCCCCAGTGTCGCTGTCATCGACATCAAAGGCGTGATTCTTACCGCCGATCCGCTGGTTACCCAGTTGCGCAAATACGCTGAAGACAACCAGGTGAAAGCCATTGTGCTACACATCGATTCCCCCGGCGGCGGCGCAGCCAGTTCACAGGAAATCTACCGTGAAGTCCGCCGGATCCGCGATGTGGTCAAGAAGCCCATCGTGGCCTCGGTTGAATCAGTCGGAGCCAGCGGCGCGTACTACATCGCCAGCGGCACCAACAAAATTTATGCCAACGACGCCAGCATTGTTGGCTCCATCGGCGTCATCATCGAATACATCAACTACGGCAATCTGCTGAACTGGGCAAAAATGAAGCAGGTGGTCATCAAGTCCGGCGAGTTAAAAGACACCGGCATCCCCACCCGCGACCTGACGCCGAAGGAAATGGCGTACATGCAGGGCCTGGTCAACAATATGTATGAGCAGTTTCTGCATGACGTTGCCGATGGCCGCAACATTCCGGTAGAAAAGCTGCGCCCGCTGGCCAACGGTCAGGTCTGGACAGGACAGCAGGCCCTGCCTCTCGGCCTGATTGACAATGAAGGCGGCTACCGCGATGCCTTGCTGGAAGCCGCAAAGCTCGGCGGCATCCATGGCGAACCCCACGTTGTGCGCCCCGCAAAAGCTAAAACAGGCCTTGCAGGTTTGCTATCGTCTGACTCTGACAGTGATGATCTTTTCCAATCGCCAGGCAAACTGCTCGACAATTCTCCCAGTTTCAGGTTCCAGTGGAGATAGCTGATATAAAAGCTATTACCCGCCATCTATCAAGTAATACATGAGGGATAGCCATGCCATCCAGCATCAACGGTTGTGGTACAAAATACTACGGTCAGCGCGACTTCCGCGAAGACGGTTCGCACCTGACGACCAACTTTTTCTGCCTGCTTTTTGTCCCGCTGATACCTCTGCAGACCATACGCGTTATCCCGGCAGCGACGAATTCCTGGGTGCCTTTCTCCCGCAACTTATACACCGTTCTGGAGAAGAGTTTCCCCAACCCGCTGCAGGTGGGTTCTGTCTATCTGGCGGGAGCCTATGAGGTTGGCTGTGCCATTCTGCTGTTTGGATATATTGACCCGTACTTGAAGGTTTCGTATCCCTATTTGGCCAATTTTTGGGGCGAAGTACCCATCTTTCTTGTGACCAGTCTGCCATTACTGTTCTTCGTCCGCTGGCTGCGGGGAATGGCCAGAAACCGTATCCTGCGGAAGACGGTCCCATGTTAGGTTCCCTGGCTTATGATTTATTGCTGACAGGTAAACCCTTTCCATCTACAATCATTCCAACATTTACACCTTATCCGTAACCGCGAGGGAGCCATGACCAAGGCCGATCTAATCGACAAGGTAACAGCACAAGGGGATCTTACGCGCCGCGATGGCGAAGTCATCGTGGACACGCTTTTCGCCTCGGTCATCAATGCCCTGCGTGGCGGCGACAAAGTGGAGATTCGCGGTTTCGGCAGCTTCCGCACCCGCCAGCGCAAACCGCGCATCGGTCGCAATCCCAAGACCGGCGCGCGTGTTGAAGTTCCCGCGAAGCGCATTCCCTTCTTCAAGCCATCCAAGGAACTCCGCGAATTGGTGAATCCTAACGGCAATGCTGCTCCGGCAGAAACGCCCGCGCCACCGACGGAACCAGCTGCCTGATTCACATCAATCAATCTGCCAATTTCTAAATCATCCATTCTCAACGTGGCGTAAATGTGCGTCTGCCTGTGCACATTTACAATAACGATTGAGTGATGAAGCAGACCTATCTGGAATCCGCCAAAGCTATTGCAAGCATTGATGCCCTGCTGCTGCAGGGCGAGTTGAAACCCGGCAAGCGCGCAACGCGCAAGGGCCTCGCCGGCCCGCGTCGGCAGAAGAATGAGCTCCGCGAATGGCAGCCCGGCGGCGAGTGGTTGCAATCCACCAACGGCGTGGAAGTTCTGGTAGAACCGCAATGGCTGAAGTTGAAATGGCTGCGGCATGGATTCAGTTCCCGCAGCGGCGGCGCCTCGAAAATTTACGCAGGCGATGACAGCACTGGCGACCTGAACCTGAGCTGGACCAAGGAAGACGATGCCAAGTTTGTCCGCCTGAACCGCAAACGCTTTGTGGCCGCAGTCGCCGGCAGCGGATTCAAACTGGTTACATTGCGGCAGACGCACAGCGGTGTGGTGCGCAATCTGGACAAGATTCGTAAACCGATGGAAAAGGCAGGTCGCGCTGTGCTGCGTGGCGATGCCATGATGACTTCACGTAGCGGCCTGCTGCTCGGCATCCAGACGGCGGACTGTATCCCCGTGCTGCTGGTGGATGTGAAGAAGAAAGTGGTGGCAGCCTTCCATGCCGGTTGGCGCGGTACGCTGGCACGCATTGTGGAGCGCGGAGCGGGCACTATGCGGCTGACGTATGGTTCACGCACGGATGACCTGCGCGCCGTCATCGGGCCGGGCATCGGGCCCTGCTGCTATGCCGTCAGCGAAGATGTGCGCATTGAATTTGACTCGCAGTTTGCCTACGCGCCGGAACTATTCAGCGAGGTCTACGACTCTGACCCCATCCGCGAAAAATATCCCATGCTGTTTTTGACGCAACGCGCCCCCGGCCACTCCAACATCGGTCCGCAGATTCATTTGAATTTGTGGGAAGCCAATCGCCGCCAGTTGCTGGCTGCAGGGTTGGAAGAGAAAAATATCAGCGTACTGGCGCAATGCACTAGCTGCCAGCGGCAGAAATTCTTCTCACATCGCCGCGACTCGGGCTTTACCGGCAGAATGCTGAATGCAATTGGCATTGCCACGGTACGTGGCAAATAAGCTAAGCTGCCGACTGGAAACTATATCAACTAAAGCTGCTGATATTTTTTACCGCGATAAATCAGCAGCAACCCAATCATTATCAAAAGAAATGGCACTGCCGACAACGATGCTGCCTGCCATTTAATACCTATAATGAACATGTGATGGAAAGAGATAAAAAACTCGATTGCAAGCACGACTGACAAAATCAGGCCAACGCCCAGTCCAATCAAAAGAAAACCAGTCTCTCGTCTCGTCATACCTGAAATAATAGCCCCACTTTACCGCCAAATTCACACTGGTTTGACCCTGCTGCAATGCGTTGATAAGATTGAAGAGCGGGGTGGAGCAGCCTGGTAGCTCGTTGGGCTCAT
>CAIZGA010000387.1 GCA_903932385.1 uncultured Acidobacteriota bacterium | reverse complement strand
GTACTTGAGCATCCACATCTGCCCAGAGCCCATCACATTGTCGATAAGATATTTTGTTGAAGCCGGAAGAATCAGACCGGCAAGGCGATTAATGACCAGCAGTACGAAGCTGAAGGCAAGCAACACGCGCCGCGGTTTGATGAGTTCCCACACCTGCGGCAAAACTTTATTCAGCTTTGGTTTCGGACGAGCCGCAGTTAACTCGGCACGGGCAGCCGCCCCTCCTCGCGTTCCGGAGTCTGCCGACCTCATGCCACCATGTCCACCGAATCCGGTGGAACCTATCCCAGCCATGTCTTTCCTCGTTGTTACTCGGTTGCCAGTATCACTGGGCGCGGCTGCGACGGACAGCGATGAATGACTGCACGCACAGAATGACATACACCAGGCAAATCACTGCCATCAGCAGTTCTTCCTGAACGGCACGAAGGTGAGCGATGGGCACACCCTGCACATAACGTGCGAATAGCGCCATGCCGGATCGAATTGCCGGAAACAGAAAGCCCAGCAAGCCAACCGTGACGGCAATGTGCATAAACAATTTGCGGCGACTTTCGCTCTCGCTACGCGCCAGCAGCCCCACAACAAATAACACCACGCCGAAGATGACCGGAATCAATGAGGTGGGCGCGTGGCTGCCTGTGAGATAGAAAAATATTCCGCCAAGAAGTATAAGGATGACTGCGAAACGCAAAGTTACATTAGCCAATGAACTGCTCCTGTCGGCGGTTGCCGATTCACGGGTATTTCCGAAGTACAAGTATGAATAGGATAATCCCTTTTACTGGATTGGATGTTGAAGAGTTCCAGTTGCTTCTTTATTTTCTAAATCAAATTCCAACGACGGCTTTCGCATTACGTCTTCAACTGCCTGCGGCGTCCATTCATTATTCGGATACCATGCCACAACCTTGCCGTCGCTGCCCACTACCATGGTGGAAAGCGAATGCGACAGAGTTTTATCGCTCGCAGTAGTTACTCCAAGATCGAAGTACTGCTCCACTTTTGCCAGGTCTTTCTGCGGGGTAGCGGCGAACTCCCAGTGGGAAAATGTCTCCTTCGATTCGCGACCGGTAAAAGCTCCGCCATAGCTGCGAAGAACAGAGGGCGTATCGAACGCAGGATCAAAACTGATACTGAGAAGGTGCGTCTTCGCATAAAGTGCAGGGTCGGCGATTAGAGATTTATCAATCGTGGCGAAGTTGCGGCTCATACGAACACAGAAATCTGCCAGCGGGCAACGCGTGTAAATAAATGTGATGAGCAGAACGCGGCCGCGATACTCGTGCAAGTATCGTGTGCGGCCGCTCTGGTTGATGAAGTGAAAGTTCGGGACCACTTCGCCGGGCTGCGGAACATGGTAATCCGCAGTCGGCTTGTAGTCCGGTTTGGCTTGCGCGGTGATGACAATCTGGTCGAGAAACATGTCATCTTTGGTCACCAGTAGCTTTGCTGTGATGCGATCGCCGGGGTGTAACTCCGAGGCAACAGTTTTGTCCTTCAGCTTGTAGTTCATGGTCATGGCATCCATCAAGCCGACTATGGCTTCATGGTCAACCGTTACCGTGCCACCAGCTGCATCTACTGAAACAATTTTGCCGCGCAGGTCGTAGCTCTTCATGTCAGTTGCTGGCGATTGTGCATTCTGCGTTTTTCCATGGCAACCGACCAGCAAACTGCTGCCGGCTGCAAGGAGACAAAGTGCCAACACCGCCACCCTATACTGCACACATTTCATTCTGATACCTCCTACTGGCTACATTTTCACCCTGCGCGAGTTGCT
>CAIZGA010000386.1 GCA_903932385.1 uncultured Acidobacteriota bacterium | reverse complement strand
TGAAGCCGGTTTCCATGCAGGCAACGCCGATGGTGCCGCAGAGCAGCGGTAGAAACATCATGGCAGCAGCCAATGCCGTACAGCAGAATGCGAATCATCTGCAGCAGCCGCCACCGGCAACGCAGCCGTTCAATACGCAGCCATCGGGGCAGACCAATAAATCAGTGCTGTATAGATTCTCTCCGGACAACGGAAAGTTTGCCGTGGGCAGCACCTTCCAGGTGACGCTGCAAGCCAACGGAGCGCAGGACATCAGTTCCGTGCCGCTGCAGTTGCAGTTTGACGCAACCAAGTTGCAACTGGTGGATGTGGCTGCGGGCGACTTGCTCTCTCGCGACGGGCAGACCGTGGCGCTGGCGCACCGCGATGATGGCAAGGGCGGGCTGATGATGAATCTGACGCGGCCACCGAAGACACCCGGCATTTCCGGCAATGGAAACATATGCGTGTTCACATTCAAGGCGTTGGCGCAGGGAGATGTTTCTCTGGTGTTGCAGCGCGCCGGGGCGATGAACAATGCGCAGATGAGTCTACCGGTGAACTCGATGCCGGCAACACTTCACCTGCAGTAACGGCAGATGATGGCGATGCAACCAAATCACCAATGCGAGATGCAGTCGAAGCGGCGTACCGAGTCCGGCATGACGCTGATTGAGTTGATGGTTGCGGTGATGATTATCGGCATTTTGGCTTCAATGGCAGTGCCGATTGCACGCTTCCAGGTGCGGCGGCAGAAAGAACGCGAACTGCGGCGGGACCTGTGGATGCTGCGGGATGCGATTGACAAGTACAAGGACGCGGGCGACAAAGGCGGATTTCAGATTAAGCTGGATTCGTTTGGATATCCACCGGACCTGCAGACGCTGGTGGATGGCGTGGAAGTGAAGGACAAGAAAGTGCGGTTCCTGCGGAGCATCCCCGTAGACCCGATGACCAACACCACGGACTGGGGCCTGCGATCGATGCAGGATGATCCGGATTCAACCAGTTGGGGCGGGCAAAATGTTTTCGATGTCTATACGACATCGACGGGAACAGCGATGGACGGGACGAAGTATTCAACATGGTAGAGCGGCAGACAAATCGACGCATCACCGGTGAGAGCGGCTTCACGCTGCTGGAGCTGATGGTGGTGATGCTGATTATCGGCATTCTGGCGGCGATGGCCGCGCCGAAATTTTCCGCGGCGATTCGTTCTGCACGCGAGGCGGCGTTGCGGCAGGACCTGCGCGTGATGCGCGAGGCGATTGACGGCTATACGGCCGACAAGCAGAAGGCCCCGATGTCGTTGGACGATCTGGTGCAGTCGGGATATTTGCGCGAGCTGCCGGTCGACCCGATGACGCAGCTGAACTCCACGTGGATGCCGCAGACCGAAGACACATTGAACTCGATTGACCAGAGCGAGCCTGGCATTGACGACGTACATTCCGGATCGAACCAGACCGGCAGCGACGGGCGAGCCTATTCGCAGTGGTGAAATACTGCGCGGGAAAAGTGGCGCGTGCCTGCCACTCTGCGTGAGAATACTCTGATGGCGTCTCCCACTGAAAATCAAGCGATGTTGAACCAGCAGAAATTGCTGCGCGCATATACGGCCTTTGCCATTCAGGCTGCTGGCGAAGCTGCGCTTGGCGGCAGACTGGTGGTGTTGTGTGGCATGGGTGCCAGTGGCGTTGCAGCTGCGCTGGGCGCGACGCTGGCCGGAGCGGCGTGCCTGGCGATTGAGCCCGATCCGCAGATGCTGAAACTGGCCATGCGCGAAGGCGGCGGCGACTTCATGGTGAACTCGCTGGATGAAGCGCTGCGTATCCTGAAAAATGAAGTACGAAAAAAACGGCCGGTGTGTGTGGGTCTACCGCTGCCTGCTGCAGACCTGCTGGAGCAGATGGTGGAGCGTGGCGTGCAGCCTGATCTGTTGGTGGATTTTCTATTGCCGGCGACGAGTGCGGTTCCGGATGAATGCAGTGTGGAGGCCAGCGATTCGGTCGCATCGCAGGTGGTGGCCATGCGCACGTTGATGGAGCGCGGCGCGCAGTTGCTGGATCTGGGGGACAATGCCGGCGGCTGGTTTGCCGGTGATGTTCAGTCGGCAACAGTTGCGCTGCAGGAGTGGGCTGCGCAGCATGGTTATGAGATGTGGCATGAAGCGGCTGAGACGGATGAAGCGCTGCGGAGTTTTGATCAGGCGGCGCTGGCTGCCTTGCCGCTGGAAGATTGGATGCGCAGGCGATGGCTGGAGCAAGCGCCGAAATATTTTCGTCGGCAGGGACCGGAGCGCTGGCTGTGGTTGACGGCGAGCGAGCGGAAGCAACTCAGCTAATCGCGCACTACGCAGGTATGGCGGCTTGCTGAATCCTCGCCCAGAGATTCGATATGCCGGTGCCGGTTTTGGCGGCGACAGGCAATAATTCCTCTAAAGAATGTTCACGCTTTAGCGCAGCCAGCGACTTGGCCAGTGCGTTGTTGGAAAGCCGGTCGGACTTGGTGGCGACTACCAGGAACGGACGACCGATGCCGCGCAGCCAGTCGAAGAGCTGACCATCGGATGGCTGCGGCGGAATGTTGGAATCCACCAGACAAATGCAGAGCGCGAGCATTTCGCGGTCGGCAAGATAGGGATCAATAAAGCTGGACCACTCGGAGGAGATGCTGCGCGAGATTTTTGCGTAGCCGTAACCGGGCAGGTCGGCAAGGATGAGTTGCGGCGGCCGCTCCGGCTGTTGCGAGGGATGCATGGCAAAAAAATTGATGGCGCGTGTGCGGCCCGGCGTGGAAGAAACATGCGCCTGTTTGGATCCGAGCAGTGCATTGATGAGGCTGGATTTGCCGACGTTCGAGCGACCGAGAAATGCCACCTCGGGCGCATCGTGCGTCATGGCTGCGCCGGGGAAATGCTCCACACTGGTGGCGGAGAGTAGAAACTTCGGCGAGAGGCGCGGCAATGGAGGCATACAGCTAGTGTAGTCGCTATGGCGTTCCAGCCGCTGCCTGGTTGCGAATCACTTGTATTCGATGAGCTGCTTGCGCTGGTTGCGACGGAGCAGGAAGCCAAGCTGGCCGATGGCGATGGGAATCTGCTGGGCGTGGCCGTGGATGCTGTACAGCGCCAGCGTGAGTAAGTCCTTCGTCATATATCTGCGACGCCACATGGTGTTCAGAGTCAGCAGCGCAGCCACGGACAGCAGCAGCAGTAAAGGCAGCACGCTACGCAGCAGCAGCGATGCGATGAGTGTGGCAAGGATGGCCAGCGACTGCACTGCTGCTACAATCAGGTTCTGGCGGCAGCCTTTGGACCACATCGGGCGGCTGGTGTGGCGATAGCGCGAGGCGATTTCTGCAAAGGCATGGCCGGAACGCAACGCGCGTCTCCAGTACTGGCGAAAGTTGTACATGGCCATGTCGTGGGTGCTCATGTCGGCGTCAATGCAGCGGACATGGTAGCCGAAGTCATGTAGGCGGCGGCACAGGTCGGGCTCTTCGCCGGCAATCAGGCTGTCATCGTAACCGTTGCCGGCTTCAAGCGCAGAGCGGCGAAAGATGGCATCGCCACCGCAGAATTCTGTAAGACCCGGAACGGTATACCAATCAAGATCGAGCACGCGGTTGTACAGCGAGCGTTCTGGATGGCGTTCGCGACGCTGGCCGAATGCGGCGGCAAGCATGGGCTCCGAGTAAAACCAGGGCAGCGCCTTGGCAAGAAAGCCGGGCTGCACATAACTGTCTCCGTCGAGAAAGAACACAAAATCGCCGCGGCTGGCGCGCCAACCGGCATTGCGTCCAAGCGCAGCGGTCGGGTGCTCGGGATGCAATGCGATGCTGCGTACGCCGAGTTCCTCTGCAATGGCCAGGCTGTTGTCGGTGGAGGCTGAGTCGACGTAAATGATTTCGAGGTCGAAAGTGCTATGGTCCACCTGCTGGGCAGAGAGCAGGCAGTTGCGCAGGCGCGAGCCTTCATTACGGCCGATGACAACAATGCTGATGCACGGCTTGGCGGATGTGGAATTCATTGCTGTTGCTTTGATGATAGCAACGCTTTACGCGGCAAAACACGCGCCGGCACACCAACCGCTGTTGAACATGCTGGTACATCGCAGAGCACGACGGCGTTGGCTCCGATGACAACATCATCACCGATGGTGATGGGACCGAGCAGAACGGCACCGCAGCCGATGTCCACACGATTGCCCAGGCGCGGTGCCAGAGTTTCTCCGGTGCGGCGCACGCCGATGGTGACTCCGTGGCGAATCAGGCAGTCATCGCCGATAACGGAATGTTCATGGATGATGATGCCGCCGCTGTGATCGAAGCGCAGACGGCGGCCAATTTTTGTCCGGCCGGGCAATGTGATGCCGGTGATGACGCGGACCAGCATAAAAAGATTGCGATATGCGAAGGAAAAGGGCAGCCGCAGGGGACGCCATTGGATGTGGTCGCGCCATTGGCCGAAGCGATAGACAGCAAGCGTCCAGAAGCCGGCGCGCGTCCAGCAACGGTCATGCATTGCCCAGTCTTCACGAATATTGTCGAACATTGCCTAGACCATGAATTGAAATGCCACGTTCAACGTTCTAGAAATCATCGTGCTTGGAAATTCCTACCAGGGCCGCGGGGGTGAATATCGTCCGCCGCGTGTTTCATGCCATGATTCGCGCAGCAAGCGCGTCATGTGGGTGAATCGCAGATAGCGCTCGCTTGCGTGGGGCTCTTTTGATCCACGATTGTGGATGGCACGCAGACAGTACCAGAAGTATTCCAGTGCAGCAATGGGCCAGGTGGTTGCAGGGTGGTGCTTGCGATAGTAGATCAACATGCTGCGCATGCGCCAGTGAATCACCTGCGAGCCATCGCTGGAGAAAGGCTGGTCTGTCGTGCTGGCAGAGCCTCCGCCGACATGGGTGGCGCGAATCTGCGGAAAATACCAGACCTCGTATCCGGCTTTTTTAATGCGTGCGCAGAGATCGACATCTTCGTAATAAAAATAGAGTTCTTCGTTGAGGAGGCCAATGGATTCCAGCAGCGATGCCCGCAGCAACATGAACGCGCCGGTTACCCAGTCCACTTGCGCGGGGCGTTCGGGGTCGTCCCATGTGCGATTGGTGCGGCTGAAAAATTTCGACTTTGGAAAATGCGCGCAGAGGCCGGAGAGTGTAAAGAATTCCGAAATCAGCGTGGGAAAAAATCTTGCCGAGACTTGATACGTGCCATCTTCAAATGTGAGGTGGGCACCTGCAGCACCGGCTTTTGGCGTTGCATCCATCAACGCAACGGATTTGCGCAGGGCATCCGGCTCGACGAAAGCATCGGAGTTCAACAGCAGATAATAGCGGCCGGTGGCCTGGCGGATGGCAAGATTATTGGCAGCAGCGAAACCGAGGTTGGATTCTGCGCGCAACAGTATTACATACGGAAATTCCTTCTCAACCATCTCGCAGGAATTGTCACGCGATTGATTATCGACAACAAAGACTTCAAGATTCAGGCCGTCGGACGCAGCTTCCACCAGAGTCAGGCAGCGGCGCAGATAGTCAAGCGCGTTGTAACTGACGATGATGATGGAGAGATCGCACGAGTTGGTCGTCATTCGTGGCCGCCTTGCAACTGCTGCTGGAAGAGGGTGGCAAGCCGATTAAGATTCTTCGGCAGGTTGTAGTTGAGCCCAATCTGTTTACGTGCGGCAGCGCCCAGTTTGCGGGCCGCAGCGGGCTTGTGCAGCAAGTCTGCGATGGCCGCTGTAAGTGCAGGCACCGATGAAGGCGAAACCAGAACGCCGCTCTGCTGATTGGTAATTAATTCAGGGATGCCGGCAATCTG
>CAIZGA010000385.1 GCA_903932385.1 uncultured Acidobacteriota bacterium | reverse complement strand
GTTCAGGACAATCTTCTCCAGGCGCGGCACAGCCATCGTGTTGGTCAGGCCCAGTTCCTTCTGCAGGGCGGCCTTGATTTCCTTGTTGTACTTTTCCTTCAGTCTCGCTGCCATTTCGTTTTGCTCTTTCCCAGGGTCTCGGAGTGGGTCGTTGTTTTTTTGTTTCTCGCCCCGTGTACCGTTGCCTGCTGTTAGTTCAGCCGACTTCGCTGAACGGGTTTGCTTACTTCTTCTTGCCGGCGATGTTGTTGCCGCACTTGCGGCAGATACGGACCTTCACGTCGCCGTCGGCCTTGTAGCCAACGCGCACCGGGCCGCAGCTCGGGCACACCAGCATAATGTTCGATACCGCAATCGGCGCTTCCTGCTCGGCGATGCCGCCCTTGATGTTCTTCTGCGGATTCGGGCGTATGTTCTTCTTCACCATCATCACGTGCTCGACCAGAACGCGGTCGGTGTCTTTGATGACGCGCAGAACGCGTCCCTGCTTGCCCTTGTCGCGGCCCGCGATCACCTGCACGGTGTCATTGCGTTGAATGTTCATGCTTCTCTCTCACTTCCTCTTGGTTGCCTGTCGTTACCGGCATGGCTCGCGGACTAGATGACTTCCGGGGCCAGTGAAACAATCTTCAAAAATTTCTTGTCGCGCAGTTCACGGGCCACTGGACCGAAGACGCGCGTGCCCACCGGCTCGCCGGCGTCGTTGATGACCACCGCTGCGTTCTGGTCAAAGCGGATGTAGGTTCCGTCGCGGCGACGTGCTTCTTTGTGAAGGCGGACAATGACGGCCTTGACCACTTTGCCCTTTTTCACCGTGCCATCCGGCGAAGCTTCCTTCACCGCTGCGGTCACGATATCGCCGAGACCGGCCTTCTTACCCAGACCGCCACCGAGCGGCAGAATTACCTGCAGCTTGCGGGCGCCGGAGTTGTCGGCCACCTCGAGAATTGTTCTCATCTGCACTGACATCTTTGTATCTCCTTACAAACTCTTGCCGGCGCGGCCGGCTCTCAATGCTTTCAAATACGGCTGGCTTACTTGCTCGCCGCGGCAACTTCCGGTGCGTCGGGCAACTGCGCCAGCGACGAACGGCGGACAATCTCTTCCAGCTGCCAGCGCTTCAGCTTGCTCAGCGGCCGGCTCTCGCGGATGCGGACCACATCGCCCACACGTGCCGAGTTCTGCTCGTCATGCGCGTAGAACTTCTTGTTGGTCTTGATCACGCGCTTGTACTTCGGGTGCGCCTTGCGCATCTCCACTTCAACCACGATGGTCTTCTGCATCTTGGTGGAGACCACCTGGCCGACCTTTTCATTCCTGCGCGACTGCGCTACTGCTGTCGTTTCGGTCATGGCTTATTCCGTCCCCTTCTTTGCCTTCGTGGACTTTGCTGCGGCCTTCTTCTTGGGCGCGGCTACCGGTTCAGCAGCGGCCTCTGCCTTGGCGGCCTTGGCGGGCTTTTCGGCCTTCGCCGGGGCTGCAGTGTGCAGGATGCCCAGTTCGCGCTCGCGCGCAATCGTCTTGAAGCGCGCCAGGTCCAGCTTCAGCGCGCGCTGCTTCTTTACGCCTTCGTTCTGGCCCAGCTTGGACTGGAAGCGCAGGCGGAACAGCTGTTCGGCTGCCTGCCGTTCCTGAAGTTTCAGTTCGTCGTCGCTCAAACCGCGAATCTTATCGAGTTCCATAGTTATCCGTGTCCTTCAATTGCCCTCGCATCTCTGCTGCGGGCGTAACATCTGCTACGAGGCCACCTCGGCCTTCATGTTGGGGCGCTGCACAAAACGCGTCTTCAGCGGCAGCTTGTTCGATGCCAGGCGCATGGCTTCCTGCGCGATGTTCGGCGCTACGCCTTCCATCTCAAACAGCAGCTTGCCCGGCTTCACCACGGCAACCCAGTGGTCCAGTGCACCTTTGCCGGATCCCATACGGACTTCAGCCGGCTTCTTGGTGATGGGCTTGTCAGGAAACACACGCAGCCAGATCTTGCCGCCGCGCTTGATAAAGCGCGTCATGGCCACGCGGCTTGCTTCAATCTGCCGGTCGGTGATAAATCCAGGCTCCAGGACCTTCAGGCCATAATCGCCGAAGGCCAGTTCCGACCCGCGCCAGGCCTTGCCGCAGTTGCGGCCCTTCTGCACCTTCCGGAACTTTACTTTCTTTGGCATCAACATAATGCGTTCCTCAAATTCTCGAACTTCAATTTCTGAATCTTGTTACAGCCAATCTTTTTAGAACACGCCTGCGGTGACCTTCGGATCGCGGCGCTTCTTCTGCTCGTAAATGTCGCCACGGTAAATCCACGTCTTCACGCCGATGATGCCGTAGGTGGTGTGCGCTTCAGAAAATCCGTAGTCGATGTCGGCGCGCAGCGTGTGCAGCGGCAGACGTCCCTGCAGATACCACTCCGAACGCGCGATTTCATTGCCGTTCAGGCGGCCCGAAACGCGAACCTTGATGCCCTTGCAACCGAAACGCAGTGCCGAGTCAACCGCTTTGCGCATGGCGCGGCGGAAGCTGACGCGCTTTTCCAGCTGCAACGCGATGTTCTCGCTCACCAGCTGCGCATCCAGCTCCGGCTTGTTCACCTCGAGGATGTCAATGAACACCTCGCGGTTGGTGCGCTTCTGGATGTCTGCCTTCAGCTTGTCGATCTCGGCGCCCTTGCGGCCGATGATGATGCCCGGACGTGCCGTGCGGATCATCAGGCGCAGCTTGTTGCCCGGACGCTCAATCTCCACCGAGCTGACGCCGGCGGCCTTCAGCTTTTCACGCAGCTCCTGCTTCAGGTGGACGTCTTCCACCAGCAGCTTGTCGTAGTCACGCTCTACAAACCAGCGCGACTTCCACGGCTTGTTGATGCCAAGCCGGAATCCATAAGGTTGGACTTTCTGACCCATACGTTACCCCTGTGTCCTTCTTAAACCTTCGCTCGTACTGCCTGAACTTCTCTTACGACGAAACCTGCTTGCAAATCTCTTGCGACAAACCCGCTTGCCAATCCAACGCCTGCCGCTTACTTCTTCTTGGCCGGAGCTTTCTTTGCGGCTGCCTTCTTGGCGGCCGGCTTCTTGGCTGCGGTCTTCTTTGCTGCCGACTTTGCCGCCGGTGCTTCGGCTGCGTCATCGTCCACACGCGTCACCAGGCCAGCCTTGCCGTCAGTCTTCTCGGCAACGGTGACGATGATGTGCGCCAGTCTGCGCTGGTAGCGGAAGGCGCGGCCCATCGGGGCCGGGCGGATACGCTTCATGCGCGGACCTTCGTTGGCAATCGCCGACTTCACGTAGAGGTTGTCCACGTCCACGTCCAGACCACGTTCCTGGCTCAGGTAGTTGGCGTTCTGCAGAGCCGAACGCAGCACTTTCTCCACCAGCGGAGCAACACGCTTGCGCGTGAATGCCACCGTAGTCAACGCCTCTTCCACCGAGCGGCCCTTGATCAGGTTGAGCACCAGACGCGCCTTCTGCGGGCTTACCCGCTGAAACCGCGCTTCTGCCCGGAATTCCCGAATTGTTTCTGCTGCCTGTGCCATGTCTATTCTTCCTTCAAAAATCTCGTGTCGCTGCCGAACCTATTTCGGTTTCGCAGTGGTTTCCGCTGCTTTGGCCGAGTGGCTCTTGAACGTGCGTGTCGCTGCAAACTCGCCCAGCTTGTGGCCCACCATGTTCTCGGTCACATACACAGGGATAAACTTCCGTCCGTTGTGCACTGCCAGAGTGTGGCCCACCATGTCGGGGTGGATGGTCGAGCGGCGCGACCAGGTGCGTACGACCTTCTTGTCGTTCGCCTGGTTCAGCACGTTGATCTTCGTCATCAGATGCCCGTCAATAAACGGGCCCTTTTTTGTCGAACGCATTCAAAGCTCCTGTAAATCCAAACTGCCTGTGTACTACTTGCTGCGGCGGCTGACGATAAACGAATCGGTCCGCTTGTTGTTGCGCGTCTTGTAGCCGCGTGTCGGCTGGCCCCACGGCGTCACCGGGTGACGTCCGCCAGAGGTCTTACCTTCACCACCGCCGTGCGGGTGATCAACCGGGTTCATTGAGACACCGCGGTTGGTCGGGCGGATGCCCTTCCAGCGGTTGCGTCCCGCCTTGCCGATGGCCACGTTCTCGTGGTCGGTGTTGCCCACCTGGCCCACGGTCGCCATGCACTCCACCAGCACCTTGCGGGTCTCGCCGGAGGGCAGCTTCAGCAGGGCATAATCGCCCTCTTTGGCCACCAGCTGTGCCGAGGATCCGGCCGAGCGCACCATCTGCGCGCCCTTGCCCGGCCGTAGCTCCACGTTATGTACCGTGGTGCCGGCGGGGATGTTCTTCAGCG
>CAIZGA010000384.1 GCA_903932385.1 uncultured Acidobacteriota bacterium | reverse complement strand
CCGATCTGCCAAGGGCTTCAACACCGTGGAGGAAGTGGAAGTAATGCCAGAAAATGTACGCTTCGGTTTGCCGCCGGAGATTGTGCAGGCAATCGATTCCGCTCCCCCGCAGAAGCCGGCGCACAACTAGCGCGGCAACGGGATACCGGGCGCTGGATGGCTGCGTCTGAATCTTAATGGACAACGAAAAGCACGGAATACCGGGGACACGATAGAGCATGAGTGACCAGAGCAACAATCCGGCAACGGCGCAGACGGTGAAGACCGTGGATGTGAGCCGGCCGCGATTCGGGCGGATGGACATTGATCTGGAGCAGGTGGATGGCAGCATCCAGCAGGCGGTGGATTGCCTGTTGAGCCAGCAGCACCCTGACGGTTACTGGTGCGGCGAGCTGGAAGCCGATGTGATGCTGGAAGCCGATTACATCTTCATGCACAAGCTGCTGGGGACCGGCGATCCCGGCAAGATGGAACGCGCAATCAACGAAATTCTGCGCCACCAGAATGAAGACGGCGGTTGGAGTCTCTATCCGGGCGGACCATCAAACATCAACTACGTGGTGAAGGCGTATCTGGCGCTGAAGTTGATGGGTTGGAAGGCGGATCACCCGCTGATGGTGAAGGCGCGCGAATGGGCGCTGGCTAATGGCGGTGTGGTGGAGTGCAATACCTTCACAAAGATTTATCTGTGCGCGTTGGGTCAGTACGACTACGACGCAGTTCCGGCAGTGCCGCCGGAAATCATTCTGTTTCCGAACTGGTTTTACTTCAACATCTACCAGATCAGCGCATGGTCGCGTGCAATTCTGGTGCCGCTGTCCATCATCTACGCGAAAAAGCCGTTCAAGAAATTGCCGCCGGAGCAGGGGATTGATGAACTGTTTGTTGGCGGTCGCGACAGGGCCAAGCTGCATTTACGTTGGGACCGAAAGAACATTATCAGCTGGCGGAATTTCTTTCTGCTGCTGGATCGCGTAACGCATGGCTTTGAGCGCATCCACATACGGCCGTTGCGTGCGCTGGCGTTGAAGCGGGCGGAAAAGTGGATGCTGGAGCATTTTGAACGCTCCGATGGTTTAGGCGCGATTTATCCCGCCATGTTGAACGCGATTGTTGCGCTGCGTTGCCTGGGATATTCCGACGACGATCCTCAGTTCATTCGCGCGATGGACGAGTTTGAAAAGCTGGGCATTGATTGCCCCAATGGCGAGCCGAATTATCCGACGCCGACATTCAGAATGCAGCCGTGCTTTTCTCCAGTGTGGGACACCGCGCAGGTGCTCTCGACGCTGGGGCAGACGGGGCTTTCCCGCACGGACGAGAGATTGGTGAAAGCTGCGGACTGGCTGCTCTCAAAGGAAATTCGCTACAAGGGTGACTGGGCGCAGAACGTTAAGAACGTCGACCCAAGCTGCTGGTGCTTCTTCCACAACAATGACCATCAGCCGGATGTGGATGATACCGGCGAGGTTTTGCTGGCATTGAAGTCGGTGGACAATCCGCGGGAACGTTACCAGTATGAAGTGACCAACCGCGCGATTGAGTGGGTCTTCGCCATGCAGTGCAAGAGCGGCGGCTGGGCCAGCTTCGACAAAGACAATACCAAAATGATTTTCCAGTACATTCCGTTCGCCGATCACAACGCGATGCTGGATCCGCCAACGGTGGACATTACTGGGCGCATTCTGGAAATGCTTTCGGCCTACGGCTACACGCGGCGGGACAAGCGCGTGGAGAAGGCCGTTCAGTTCATCTTCCGCGAGCAGGAAAAAGACGGCAGCTGGTTTGGCCGCTGGGGTGTGAACTACATCTACGGCACCTTCCTAGTGCTGCGCGGATTGGAAGCGATGGGCGTGTGGAACCACGAACCGCAGATTCAGCAGGCGGCGGAGTGGATTCGCATGGTGCAGAACACTGATGGCGGTTGGGGCGAGACCTGCGGT
>CAIZGA010000383.1 GCA_903932385.1 uncultured Acidobacteriota bacterium | reverse complement strand
GACGATGTTGGGACCGAAGCAGTAGGGCTGCACCAACAGCGGAGATCCCTGCCACTGAATGCCGGCGAGGAACTGCTCGAGCGCCTGCGGTGTATCGAGCACCATGGCCTTGAACATCGGCTGCACGGAGTCCGGAGCGCCGGGGCGAACACAAACGGGGAAACTATCTGCGGGAACCTGCGCGGCATCGGCGGCAGTGAACAATTCCCAGTTGGGCAGCAGATTGAACCCTGCCTCGCGGGCGATGCGGACCTGTTCCGGCTTCTTCAGCAGAACCTGCAACGTGGCAGCAGAGGGTGCGAGCACGCGGCAGGCGGGCTCAAAGCGGTGGCGATTTTCTGCCAGCCAAAGCTGCGTGAATTCATCGGCAGTGACGATGGCATCTGCCTTGACGCGCTTGGCGAATTTTTGAATTTGCAGGATTGCCTTCTCGGACTTGGCATCGCTCCAGAGCATGATTTCGCCGTCGGCTTCAATCGCGGCCGAGTGGCGCTCAAACGAGGCCGGCTCATCGACCATGTCAATCAGATGCACGGCGACACCGGCTTCCTTCATACGGCGGGCGAAGGCGAGGCACGGCGACCAGAATCCGATCATCACGATGTTGCGAACTGTGAACGGCGTTTTGTCCTGAGAGAACATCTTGCTCCAATATTCCCTGCTCGATTCGGCGTATCGAAAGAGCATGGGATGAGGGAGACTCTGCGCCACTGTTAACAATGGAGAAGGGTTTCCCTGAAGCAAGAATGACAAGGAATGGGCTGGGAATCTGTAGCACAAGGGTAGAAACCGTCTACAACCTTGGTGGTAGACGGCGGGCAAATTGTGGATTAATCAGCCAGATGCGCGGCGTTGCGGGGATTAACGAGCCAGATGCAGAAGGGCCGCCACATCGCGCTGGTCGTCGCCGGGAGCGTCGACGGGAGTTTCTGCGATGAAGGCCGAGTGGGCAAAGCGCGGGTCATGCAGCAGGCGGCGGAAGGTGGCGCTGCCAATGGTTCCCTCGCCGATGTGTTCGTGGCGATCGAGTTTGGATCCGCAGGCGGCCTTGGCGTCATTGCAATGCCAGACGTGGACATTGCGATGGCCGATGGTCTCTTCCACCTGACGCATGGTCTGTTCGTAGCCGGATTCGCTAACGATGTCGTAACCGGCGACGTGGGTGTGGCAGGTGTCGAGGCAGGATGCGACCGGTGCATGATTTTTCAGGATGGAAATTAATTCGGCGACCTGCTCAAAACTTCCGCCGAGAGAAAACTCCGCACCGGCAGTATTTTCAATCAGGATGTGCAGCTTGCCGGCGGCGAGGTCGAGACCGTCAATGGCCTGGGCGATGGATTCGCCGGCGAGTTCGAGGCCGCGTTCGCGGGTGAGTCCGCGCCAGGAGCCGGGATGCAGGACGAGGCCGGAGGCGCCGAGAGCGAGTGCACGTTCAGCTTCGCCGCGAAAAGCGACGATGGATTTCTGACGGACCTCTTCATTCTGGCTGCAGACGTTGACCAGATAATTCACGTGGATGATGAGCGGGCGAACGTCGGACTCCGCCATGGCGGTGTGGAGTTTTTCTGCATCGGCCGGTTTGACGGCTGGTGCGCGCCACATGCGCGGGCTGGAGGAAAAAATCTGGAAAGTGTTGGCGCCGATGGCGACGGCGCGCTCGACGGCCTTCCACGCGCCGCCGGTGGTGGAGAGATGGATGCCGATGCGACGCAGTGTGCTCATACCCGACAAGATTACAACAGGCGACGCGGTGCAAATCACAAGAGTGCGCGGAGAAAGATTTATTACGAAAGAAATTTAGAGGATACTTGTTGGAAGAACTTTGGAGGACTTGTATGACGCTCGACCGACGCCGCTTTCTGACCGCCTGCTCTGCTGCGGGAATTTCATCGACACTGTTGCCCGGCGCACTGTTTACGCTGGCCGCGCAGGCCGCTGCACAGGAGAAGAACGCGAAGTCCGCGCTGCCGAAAATTACTGCGGAGATGGTGAATGGCGCGGCGGCGATTGCCGGAATCACCATTGCGGCGGACCAGATGCAGATGCTGCTGGGCGGGCTGAATGACCAGCGCGATACGTTGACGCAAATCCGCGCGATGCATATTCCTTATGATGTTGCGCCGGCTTTTATTTTTGATCCCGTGCCCGGCGGCATGAAGCTGGATACGACGAAGCATCCGATGCGGATGAGTGCGGCACCAATGCTATCTACACCACCCGATATTGAATCACTCGCATTCTGTACGGTGCGTGAGTTGGCGGAGTTGGTGCGTACCCGAAAAGTTTCGTCGCTCGAGTTAACGAAGATGTATATCGCGCGGCTGAAACGCTACGACGCGAAGCTGCATTTTGTCATCACGCTGACGGAAGAACGTGCGCTGGCGCAGGCACGCGCGGCAGACAAGGAAATTGCTGCGGGAAAATATCGCGGACCACTGCATGGCTTGCCGTGGGGCGCGAAGGATTTGCTGGCCGTGAAGGGCTACCGCACAACCTGGGGCGCTGGCGGATTTGAGCAGCAGCAGATCAACGAAGATGCAACCGTGGTGCAGCGACTGGACGCGGCCGGTGCGGTGCTGGTGGCAAAGCTATCGCTGGGCGCGCTGGCGATGGGCGACAAATGGTTTGGCGGGCGGACACGCAATCCGTGGAACCCGGCGCAGGGTTCGAGCGGGTCGTCGGCGGGTTCGGCATCGTCAGTGGCTGCGGGCTGCGTTGCCTTTGCGATTGGGTCGGAGACGCTTGGATCCATTTCGTCGCCGTCGACGCGATGCGGTTGCAGTGGTCTGCGGCCGACGTTTGGATTCGTTCCGCGGACCGGAGCGATGGCGTTGAGCTGGTCGATGGACAAGCTGGGACCGATTTGCCGCGCGGTGGAAGATTGCGCAATTGTGCTCGACGCAATTTACGGGCCGGATGGACACGACCGCGCGGTACAGAAGGCCGCCTTCAACTGGGACGCGGAGTTTGATTGGCGCAAGTTGCGCATTGGATATCTGGCGAAGGAATTTGCAGCACCAGTGCCGCCGAAGCCTACGGCCGATGCGGGAACTTTCCGCCCGAATGACAGCAAGCCGGCGGAGATTTATGCGCGGCGCGTGTACGACCATCAATTTGATGTGGCGGCGTTGGCGGCGATGAAAAAGCTGGGCGTGGAGTTGGTTCCGGTGGCGCTGCCCGATCTGCCTGCCGATGCGATGGTTCCGCTGCTGACAGCGGAAGGTGCTGCGGCCTTTGATGAGATGACTCGCAGCGGACGCGACCGGCTGCTGACGGAGCAAACTTCTGATGACTGGCCGAATCTGTTTCGCACGTCGAGATTTTATTCCGCAGTGGATTATGTGCAGGCGATGCGTGCGCGGACGATGCTGATGCATGAGATGGCAAAAGTTTTTGAACAGGTGGACGTAATTGTGACGCCGTCGACCGGCAACCAGTTGACCATTACGAACCTGACCGGGCATCCGGCGGTGATTGTGCCGAATGGATTGCGCGGGAAAGATTCTCCGCCACCGGCGAGCCATGACAATGACACGGCCGACGATATTGGCGGGCCGGGCACTCCGGTGAGCCTGACGTTTTTAGGCGCGCTGTATTCGGATGCGCGACTGGCTGCGGTGGCGCGCGCGTACCAGGAGATGACGGGCTTCCACAAACTGCATCCGAAGCTGGATTAATTTCTTAGCGTAAATATTTCTCAGCCCCAGGGCTCGCTCATCGGGCGCATCACTAATTGGTGGATGCGTGTGCCGGGGCGCTGCACGCAGGCGAGCAGGATGGCTTCGGCGACTTCGTCCGCTTCCATCATGTCGCTGGCGGCGACGCCTTCCACGGTGCGGCCGTGGCCGATGGCAAACTCCGTCTTCACGCCGCCCGGACAGATGGCGCCGACGTGGATGCCGTACTCGCTGAGTTCTTTATCCAGCGCCTGTGCCATGCCGATTTGCGCGAATTTGGTAGCGCAGTAAACCGACTCCGTGGGATAGCCGAAGAGGCCAGCGACCGAGGAGACAAAAAGCAGCGTGCCGCTTTTCTGCGTGATGAGGTGCGGGACGACGTAGCGCGTAAAGAGAAAACTGCTGCGCACGTTGGAGTTGACCATGCGGTCATACTCGGCCAGTGTGAGGTTGACGATGTGTTTGTAGACGCCGACGCCGGCGTTGTTGATGAGGATGTCAATTTTGCCGAAGGCCTCGAGTGCCTTCTGTACGACGGTGATGGCGGTGGGCTCAAGCGATGCATCGCCGGCGACGTAGATGGCCTTGGCGCCGGTGGCTTCAATTTCGGCGACAAGTTTTTTCAGCCGTTCTTCGCGGCGCGCGGTGACGACGACGTTGGCGCCTTCCGCAGCCAATGCGTGGGCCGTGGCCCAGCCGATGCCGGCGCTGGCACCGGTGATGATGGCGGTCTTTCCCTGTAAACGTGTGCCCATGCTGAAATTGCCTCCGCGAACTTTTATGGATTCTGGCTGAAACCAATCTGATGCTAACATCCGAGCATGTCTGCAGCGACGACGCTGGTGGAAGTGAACCGGCTGACAAAACGATACGGTGAAGGCCTGACCGCCACGACTGTGGTGGACGATGTTTCCTTCCGCATTGATCGCGGTGAGACGCTGGGACTGGTGGGCGAGTCTGGCAGCGGCAAGAGCACGGTGGCGCGGATGCTGCTGCGATTGATTGAACCGACATCGGGCAGTGTACATTTTGACGGCGTTGATTTGCTGCACGCCAACCATGCAACGCTGTGCCAGATGCGACGGCGCATGCAGATTGTTTTTCAGGACCCGTACGCTGCATTGAATCCGCGGATGCGTATTCGAAAAATTCTTGCCGAGCCGTTTGAAATTCACGGGACATTGCAGCGCAAGGAAATTCCCGCACAGGCGGCGGAGTTGCTGCGGCTGGTGGGGCTGGATGGTTCGGCGCTGGAACGTTATCCACATGAATTTTCCGGCGGACAGCGGCAGCGCATCAATATAGCGCGCGCGATTGCACTGCATCCGGAGTTGCTGGTGCTGGACGAGCCGGTCTCTGCGCTGGACGTGAGCACGGGCGCGCAGATCATCAACCTGCTGCGCGATTTGCAACGTACGCATGGATTGACGCTGCTGTTTATTTCGCACTCCATGCCGCTGGTGCGGTACCTTTCCACACGCATTGCCGTGATGCAGCGCGGGCGATTGGTGGAGACGGGCGAGGCGGTGGCGCTGTGCGAAAATCCGCGCGAGGCATATACGCGGCAGTTGATTGCTGCGACTCCGGAACTGGTTACGAGCTGAACAAACGCAAATACACGATGCGCTATATCGCACCGGTACAATAAAGATTCATGCATTCGGCGGTATACACAGCTGCATTCGCGTTAGTACAAGTCAACGGCCGGTTTATCTGGCTGGTGGTGGCATCGTTTCTTGCGGGTGTGATTAATGCCATGGCCGGCGGCGGATCGTTCGTGAGTTTTCCGGCGATGCTGGGCGTGGGCGTGCCGCCAATCCAAGCGAACGCAACCAATACTGTGGCGTTGTGGCCGGGCCAGGTGACCTCTGCCGCGGCGTTGCGCGCGGAGTTGTGGCGCAATAAACGACTGCTGCTTCCAGTGGCTGCGGCATCGATTGTGGGCGGCATTTCCGGAGCGCTGGTGTTGTTGCATACCGGGCAGGCCACATTCATGCATCTGGTGCCGTGGTTGCTGCTGGTGGCTTCGCTGCTTTTCTGGTTCAGCGGGCCGCTTTCAAAATTACTGGTGACGCGATCGCAGCATCCGGGACACAAAAGCGAACGGGTGGCGCGCATCCCGCTTTTCTTCACGCTGATTTTCATCACGTTCTACATCGGCTACTTCGGCGCGGGCGCGGGATTTTTAATTATGGCTGCTCTGGCGATTTTTGGGTTGGACGACGTGATTGAAATGAATGCGCTGAAGGTGGTGGGCGCGGGCATGTCAAACTGCGTTGCTGTAATTACGTTCATCATTGAAGGCGCTGTGGTGTGGCACTACTGTTTGCTGGCGATGGTGCTGGCGGGAATTGGCGGCTGGGTGGGCGCACAATATTCGCGGCGCATGGATGCGCGAGTGATGCGTATTGTTGTCGTCGCCATTGGCTGCAGCATGGCCGCATTCTTTTTCTGGAAAAATAATTCGTGAGCAGCAAGAATATGGATTGCTAAAAGGAACGGACTGAATGACGCTTGCAGTATTTGCGTTTCACAATATGGCCATCATGGATGCGACCGGGTTCGCCGCTGCCATCTGCACAACGGTGGCGTATGTGCCGCAATTGCTGCACGTCATCCGGCTGCGTTCGGCGCGGGAACTTTCCTACCCGATGCTGTCGCTG
>CAIZGA010000382.1 GCA_903932385.1 uncultured Acidobacteriota bacterium | reverse complement strand
CGCCGTTGCTGGCGTGGCTCAGGCCGATGCCGGCGAAGATGCCCCATGTATCTGGGTCTTTGCCGCGTGTTTCAAAGTAGCGGCCATAGGTGCGTAGCACTTTGGAGAATTTCTCTTCCGTCAGTTCCGCCCACGGCCAGCTGATGTTGGTGCTCACCAGTTCCTGCGGGGCCGGCGGCAGCTTGTCAAAAATGTAGTCGGTCACAATGCCGAAATTTCCGCCGCCTGAGCCACGACAGGCGCGGAACAAATCCGGGTCGCGCTTGGCGTTGATGGTACGCAGCACCACCTTGCCCTTCGCATCCACAGTGGCGATTTCAATTTCCGTCACCCAGTCCGGCGTGATGCCGTACATACGCGAGAGCACGCCGAAGCCGCCGCCCATGATGTGTCCACCGGCGGTGACGCCCGTGCAGCTCGCTCCCGGCAGCGTCACGTTAAAGGCGCGGTAGAGGTCCTGATAGGCCTTGCCCATGGTCACGCCCGGTCCCACGCGGATGCGCGGATCGCCCGGCAGGCTGCCGACAAAATCCAGCTGCGCCACATCAATCAAAACGCCGTTTGGATTGTTGATGTAGAAATCTTCGTAACAATTTCCGCCGGCGCGCACGGTGGGCCGCTTGCCCGCGCTCACCGCTTCCTGCAATGCATCGGCAATGTCCTGCTTGTGCTGGCAGATGGCAATGGCAGACACATTCTGTGCTGCGGTTTCCGGATAGCGCGCATTGTGCGCCTTGTTCAGGTTGTTGAAACGAACATCATCGCGGTTGACTGTGATTGCCATTGTCTTCAGCTCCAAATTTTATGTACAGGGGGTGCAGTTCGGGATTCGTGATGTGATTATAGGGTGTGGCTGCAGGTTTTTGCGCGCGCCGAATGTCAGGACTTTTTCACATAGATAAATTGTCCTACTGTGTTTTGCACGGTTGCAGTAGCATCTATTCCATCCTGTATTGTTGCGTGAAATTTTCAGGAGAGACTTGTTGACGCGCTCGATGCACATCACGTTCGCTCTGCTGATTCTGCTCGTCGGCGTGCCGCAATCCCGTGCCGCATCAGACACAGCCTCGCCGGCAACCGGTTGGGACAGTCATCTCGCCGCACAATATCTCGATTCGCGGCAGCAGTGGTGGCAACAATGGCCCCGCGCGCAGAAGGACCACGGCACACTCTGCATCTCCTGCCACACTGTGCTGCCGTACGCGCTGGCACGTCCTCAACTCCGCCGCCAGTTGGGCGAGGCCGCCGCAAACGCCACCGAGCAGACCATGCTCGCCAGCATCGAGGCGCGCGTCTCCGGTTGGCAGCAGATGGTCCCATTTTATTCTGACGCTCTCAGCGGCGCCGGCAAGACCGACGAATCCCACGCGACCGAAGCCGTGCTGAACGCCATCATTCTCTCCACGTATGACGCGGCTCAAGGCCGCCAGCGAGAAATTACGCGCCTTGCCTTCCGCAACGCCTTCGCTCTGCAGCAGTCCGCAGGTCCGCTGGTTGGTCAGTGGCAATGGCAACTTTTTCATCTGGAGCCGTGGGAGTCAGCCACATCCGGCTATCAGGGCGCGGCCATGTTTTACTTCGCTGCGTTGCAGGAACCCGGCGATTATGCAGCATCTGCCGAGGCCGCCGCACCACTGGCGCATCTGCGTCAATCGTTGCAGCAGGGATTCGCCGCACAGCCGTTGCTGAATCAACTTTACGTGCTGCGTGCCGCGTCGCTCGATCCATCAATGCTTTCGCGTGGGCAGAAGAAAAATCTTCTCGCCACACTGCAACATCTGCAGCAGTCCGATGGCGGCTGGCGCGGTGTTGACCTGCTTCCAGCGCAACGCAGTGACCAAACGCCGGAACCCGGCATCAGCGATGGATACGCGACAGCCATCGCCGTGCTCGCCATGCAGGCCGCCGAGCCGAACTCTAACTCCTTTGCGCGCGGCATCGCCTGGCTGCGTTCGCACCAGCAGGCCAACGGATCCTGGCTGGCCGAATCGCTCAACAAGAAGCGAGACCCAGGCACGCCCGCCTATCTGTTTATGAGTGACGCCGCCACCGGCTATTCAGCGCTCGCGCTTTCGCAAACGCGTTAGCTGCGCCGGTATTTGTTATCCTTGTAATCAGCGCGTCATCCTCATCATGTCCACACCGCATTTGAATCCCGCAGGTACCTTGCTCGACCCGCAGTCCGTGCAGCAGGCCATCCAGAGCAAACGCTCTCTGCGCAGCGGGTTCATCACCGACTATTCCGAACTCTTCAAGTTTCGCGTCACTCTGATGGTGGTCATCACCGCGTGGGCCGGCTACTATCTTGCTGCGTACACTGCCGGCATCAGTCGCTTCAGCAGCGTACTCAACCAGCAGGTGCTGGAAACCGTCATCGGAGTCGCCATGGTTTCCTGCGGCTCCAGCGCGTTGAATCAGGTTCTCGAGCGGCGTCTGGATGCGCGCATGTTACGTACCGCGCATCGCCCATTGGCCGCCGGCCGCATGACGCTGACCCAGGGCATCGTGCTCGGCATGTT
>CAIZGA010000381.1 GCA_903932385.1 uncultured Acidobacteriota bacterium | reverse complement strand
CTGAAAATTATCAATCTGCAGAATAGGGTGGCCGGCTTTGTACTCAAAGCGAACGTCCTGCAGATTCACGGCAGCTGTGGGGCTCATGGTTCTCCAGTGGTTCGTTCTGTTGCAGAGGCAAACTACTGCTCGTAGGGTTTCACCGAGTCGCCGTCCATGCTGAAGGAGACATTGCCGTAGGGGCTGTCCACATTCATCACGTGGATGTGGCCTGTCACCATGATGGGATCGGTAAAGGTCATCCTGGCTTTCTGGTTGCGGTCCAGCTTGACGTAAATCATCTGGTTGGGCGGCGGCGGCGGTACGTGAATGCACGCGCCGGCAAACGGCACCAGCAGGAATTCAGTCACCTGATCGGCATCGTCTTCAAACGGAACCATGAAGCCCGGCACGGCGACCAGTTTATTATTCAGGGCATTGGCCGGGGAATTCGGATGGCTGTCATCCAGCGTTTTCAACGTATTCCAGCCAACGGTAATCGGTCCGGGGCCATTGGCCGCCAGCAACAGGGAAGAAGCAACGAGCAAGAGCACCATAGATGCCAAACGCTTCATCTCTTCTCCTTTGGGGTTTCGGCGCATGCCGAATTCAATGTCCGTGCTTAATACTTAGACGCGAAATGTCACAAATTAGATGCGTCGAACTTGTCAGTCAGTTGCTATGCAGCGAGGGACAGCGCTGTTGCTCCAGCGGCTGTCCCTCTATCTGCAGGTTTACTTGCTGGCCGGGGCCGGTGTAGCCGGTGTGCCGTTGGGCAGCGAACCCACCGGTACCGACGATGGGAAACGCTGACCGCGGGTTGCTCCAAACGGACGCTCGGTGAAGGTGGTCCAGCGCGAAGACTGGCGTTCATCGGCGGAGTGGGCGGTTGCATCCCACATATCGGCAGAGGTGCCGTTCAGGTCGTAAACGATTTTGCCGTCACGCAGTGTCAACTCGCAGACCAGCTTCTTGTTGCCCATCATCTTCGTGTTGTACATGTCCACGAAGCCGAAGTTGCCGTACTGAAGCGAGAAGACAGCCACATCTGCGCCGGAACCCACAGAGAGATTGCCAAGCTGTTCCTGCTTGATTTCATGTGCGGGATGCGAAGTCATCTGCGCGATGACCAGCTGCAGCGGTTCGCCCAGAACCATCATCTTGTCAGCAACATTCAGCAGGGCCTTCATGCCGTTGTTCATGGATCCAACGTGCAGGTCGGTGGAGATGGAGTCCGGCAGGTAGCCGCCGCGCATGATGGGGCCAGCTACGGTCCATGCAAACGAACCGCCGCCGTGGCCTACGTCGCAGTAGATGCCGCGCTGACGCATGATCAGCAACGCATCGGAAGCGAGGCCGGTTTCAGAATTCTGCTCGCCGCGAAGTCCGGAGAAACAGTGGGTGTAGATGTCGCCCGGCCGCAGATACTTCGAGACCAGGTCCTTCAGCGGACGCTCAATGCGGTTGGAGCCGTAGTCAATCATCACCGGAACGCTTGCGATGTTGCCGGCAATCACAGCCTGTTCGTATGGCTTCCACTCCGGTCCGGTAAAGTGTGCGCTCTTCACGCCCACAATCACGCCGGGATACTGCTTGGCGAAGTTGCCGGTCAGGGTGCCGTTCATGTCATCCAGATTGTCTTCAAACCGGCCGCCGCGCATGCCGGAGCCGACAATGTTCAGCTCAGCCAGAACGCGTGTTTTGGAGCGGTCGATAACCTTGTCCTTGAACATGGGGAAGTTGCGCCAGCCCGAGCTGCCCGCGTCCACGATGGTGGTGACGCCGTTGCGCAGCGTGAAGCCGTCCGGATAGACCGAGAGGTCGCCGGCATACGAGCCACGCTCGCCTGTGCCCGCAAACACGTGGGTGTGCAGATCAATCAGGCCCGGCGTTACATACATGCCGGTTACGTCGACCGTCTTCAGCGCATCCTTGGCGCTCAGGTTCTCGCCGACGGCAACAATCTTTCCGTCCTTGATGCCCACATCACGATAGCCGTCAATGTTGTTTTTGTCGTCAATGACGTGGCCGCCCTTCAGCAGCAGATCATATGCCAGGTTGTTCGGCGGCAATGGAACTCGTCCTCTGCCTTGCCCTTGTCCCTGGCCGCGTTGTCCGGCAGGCCGGGCTGCGGGGGTGGAAGTGCCTGTGCCTTGCTGTGCAACCGCCATTGCGGATACAGCAAAGCAGCAGGCAAGCATCAACTTCAAAAATTTTCTGGTTACCATTTGTGCCTCTTGTCGGATCAGATTTGGCTCATTACCGTGTTGCGTCTTGCTGCTGGAAATCTTTGGGCCGGAGATATCTCCCCGGCCCGTATACCTCTACACCTTGGTTGCGGTGAAGGTTGCTGCTCCGTACTCGCCCAGTGCCAGGTCGCCGGAGAACTTGCCGCCGGATACTGTGCCGCTGAAGGTGTAGGGAACATGCCAGCCGGGGGTGAGAATCATGCTGGTCAGGGTCACATAGTCGGCGTCCACCTTGCCGCGCAGATTTGCGTTGAAGATTTCGCCATGCTGTTCGCCGGTCACATCATCTCCGCTCTGCTTCAGCACAAACTTCTGGTGGCCCACGCCGCGTGCGTAGTTGATGGTGACATCCCATACGCCGGCCATCTCTGCATGAGGCCCGTTGTGTACCGGCGGCGGATCAAAATGTCCGGGGTTGCGCATGTGGTGAGAAACAGCGTCGGCAACAATTTTGTAATCGCCCGGCTGCATCATATACGGCATCACGCTGATGCTGGATCGCACCGGCTGCGGTGTTCCGCCCGCCTGTGCTGCGCGACCGCCACCCATGCCCGTGCGTCCGTCGGAAGCACTCTCAGGAATGATGCGCGGTGAGTTCTTGTCCAGCCTCAGGGCGAGCTGCGTCGCAGTCAGTCCCACCTGCGCGGCATCCCAGCTGATGCGGATGGTGGGCGCGCGGTTGGAGAGGTCTTCTGTCGGCATGGTGATGTGCGTCTGCACTGAAGGTATGTCCTTTACCGCATCGCCGATGTAGTTAATCCAGTCGAGCCACATTTTCTGCTCGGCATCGTGGTCGCGCTTGAACCACTGGCGAACCGCAGCCAGCATGCCCATCGCTTCTTCCTTGCCCACCTTGGAGCCGCGGCCCCAGTTGTGGTGCGGGCCGGCATTCCACCATGCGGCGTAGCAAAGGTCTTTCGGTCCCAGCAGAACGCCAGCGGACTGCGGTCCGCGCATGCACTTGCCGCCGGAGTAGGCCACAAAGGTCGATCCCGCTTCCAGATGAATGTTTGGGAAGAGCGGCTCTTCTGCCGCCGCATCCACAAACATGGGGATGCCGCGCTCTTTGGCGATGGCGGCAACACTTTTGATGGATAGGGGTTCCTTGAAGGCGCGTGGTCCGGAGAGAACATAAATCATTGCGGTGCGTTCATTAATCTTCAACCGCATTTCATCTTCAGTTTCCACTTCGACAATCTCTGCGCCCGACATGCGGATGCCGAGGTCATACGGATTGCGGGAATACTTGGGGACGATGACCTGGCTGCGGACTTTGTAATACGGCATCGAGGCAGAAAGTTCCGGGTCGGTGCCGACGCAACATGCCACGGTGGCAAAGGCAATCGCGGCACAACAACCGTTGGTGACCACAGCTCCG
>CAIZGA010000380.1 GCA_903932385.1 uncultured Acidobacteriota bacterium | reverse complement strand
TTGTCATTCCGCAGCGAAGCGAAGGAATCTGCTTCTTCTTTTGCTTTCGCTTTTACATTGTCATCCTGAGCAAAGTACCCAGCGTTTGCCGTTCTAATTCCTAACACCACCCCATCCTGTACCATTTCCACCATGCACCGTCGCGAATTTCTCTCGCTCGCCGCCGCAGCCACCGTCTCGGTCACGCTCCCCCGCGCCATCGCCGATGAAATCCCCGCCGCCTTCTCCGACTACACCCGCGACTACGCCGCCTTCTGCGCCCTCCCCGCCACCGACCGCATCTTCTACATTTTTTCCGATGGCCGCATCACTCCCCAGCGCCTCGACGAATCCACCTGGTCCGTCGCGCCCAATTCAGAATCCGGCCCGCACATGCCGCCACCGCTTCCCGGCGGTTCGTGGAACGGCGTTCCGCTCCGCGCTCCCGTCCGCGGTCTCGCCGGCAGCGGCCCCTTCGCGCCCACGTGGGCATCGCTCCAGCAATTCGACGCGCCCGAGTGGTATCGCGACGCCAAGTTCGGCATCTGGGCCCACTGGTCGCCGCAATGCGTTCCTGAAGCCGGCGACTGGTACGCCCGCAACATGTACATCCAGGGCTCCGACCAGTACAACCACCACCTCGCCCACTTCGGCCATCCCTCAAAATTCGGCTACAAAGATCTCTGCCCGCTCTGGACCCTCAATCGCTGGCAGCCCGAAGAATTAATGCAGCGCTACAAAAACGCCGGCGCAAAATTCTTCTTCGCCCTCGCCAACCATCACGACAATTTCGACGCCTTCCACTCGCTCCACAATCCCTGGAACTCCATCGCCATCGGCCCGCATCGCGACGTCGTCGGCGACTGGTCCCGCGCCGCCCGCAACCACGGCCTCCGCTTCGGCGTCACCATCCACCAGCCGCGCAACTGGTGGTGGATGCAGGTCGCTCACTCTGCCGACACAACCGGCTCGCTCGCCGGCGTGCCCTATGACGGCCACCTCACCCGCGACCCCGCCACCGGACTCAACCCGCAGCAACTCTACGCACCCAAGCATCCGCCCATGGCTCTGCCCGATGCTTCCTACGTAAAAAATTTCTACCTCCGCACCCGCAACCTCATCGACGCCTACTCGCCCGACGTTCTTTATTTTGACAACAACAATTTTCCCCTCGGCTGGGCCGGCCTCTCGCTCGCTGCATATTTCTACAACCGCAGCCTCGCCGCCAACGGCTCCGTGCAATCTGTCGTCACCACCAAGGTCGTTCCCGACGCGCTCGCCAAAGGCGTCGTCGCCGGTTTCGAACGCGCCATCACCGACTCCATCAAGCCCTTCCCCTGGTATTCAGAAACCTGCATCGGCGGCTGGCATTACGACCGAAAACTTTTTCTCGCCCCCGGCGAATTCGGCGGCTACATGCATCCCCGCAGCGTCATCCACTGGCTCGTCGACACCGTCAGCAAAAACGGCACCTTCATGCTGAATGTTCCCGGCCGCGCCGACGGCACCATCGATGAAAAAGAAATCGCCGTCCTCGACCACATCACTACGTGGATGCAGATCAACTCCCAGGCCATCCACGCCACTCGCCCCTGGAAAATCTTCGGCGAAGGTCCCACCGTCCCCGCCAAAAATCCCGACGCCAAATTCAATCCGCCGCCAACCTCCGGCGTCCCTGCCCTCACCGCGTCAGACATTCGCTTCACCCGCAGCAAATCCGGCAAAGAAATTTTCGCCATCGCCATGGGCACGCCGCCGGAAAAATTCTCCATCGCCGCTCTTGGATCCGCCGCCGCCACCGCACCGGGAAAAATCCTCCACGTCACCCGCCTCGGCTCCAGCGAAAAAATCTCCTGGCAGCAATCCCCCGCCGCCCTCACACTCTCGCTGCCGCCGGCCAGCCTTCCCGCCGCCAACTCTCCCACCGCCTACGCCACTGCCTTCCGCATCACCCTCGCCTGAAAATTTCCCCGCACTAACGCAATCCCCATCCCCGCCGATACATCCCTGTGAAGCACTTCTCTTTTTTTTTATGAATTCTCACTCGCGCCCCTTGCCCAATTCGCCATCGGTGGTATGCTTCTATTCACAGCTTGAAGCGGCCCGCCCAAAGGGCCCATCCACCCGCACTTCCTTCCTCCTCAATCTGTGCCACCCAAAAATTTGCTGTGCCTTGCGTCACCTGTTTCACCTGTGTCCGTCTGCCACTATGGATAAAACCCTGCACGACTTGCATCGCAACCCTCCGAGCCCCAGCGATGGCATTCGTCTCTCGCAGCTGTCTGTACTTGCACCCTTGCATTTCATTTCAGACTTCGGAGAAATTTCATGACCCCCAAAGCTCTCTTTCATCACACCAAGCTGCGCCCGCGAAATCATTTCCTCACCA
>CAIZGA010000379.1 GCA_903932385.1 uncultured Acidobacteriota bacterium | reverse complement strand
CTTCGGCGTGAATTTTGCCGGGCATCCCAACATGCGGCGCATCATGCTGCCGGACGAGTGGGAAGGCCATCCGCTACGCAAGGACTACCCGGTGGAGGGCTACCGCTGATGTCAGACGCACGCACAAGTTCCATCAGCGATGTGCTGGAAAGCGCAGCGCGGCATAATCATCCGCTGGACCCATCGGCCGACAACACCATGGTGTTGAACATGGGCCCGCAGCATCCCTCGACGCACGGCGTTTTGAGAATGCTGCTGGAGATTGACGGCGAGACGGTGGTGAGCGCGACACCGGACATCGGCTATCTGCACACCGGCATTGAAAAGACCTGCGAGGCAAAGTTTTATCAGCAGGTGGTTCCGATGACCGACCGCATCGACTACCTGAGCCCGATGTCGAACAATCTCTGCTACTGCCTGGCGGTGGAAAAACTGCTGGAGCTGGAGATTCCGGAGCGGGCGCAGTACCTGCGTGTGGTGTTGAATGAGCTGACGCGCATCCAGTCGCACCTGGTGTGGCTGGGCACGCACGCCATGGACATTGGTGCTCTGACGGTCTTTCTCTACTGCTTCCGCGAGCGGGAAAAAATCCTGCGCATCTTTGAGAATGTGGCCGGCCAGCGCATGATGACCAGCTACTTCCGCATTGGCGGGCTGGCACTGGAGCCGCCGCGCGATTTCTACGCGCAGGTGAAGGAATTTCTGGACCAGATGCCGGAGAAGATTGCCGAGTATGAGAACCTGCTGACCGGCAATCCCATCTGGATGAACCGGTTGAAGGGCGTGGGTACACTGAGCGCGGAAGATGCGATTGCGCTGGGCGTGACCGGGCCGCCGCTGCGCGCGAGCGGTGTGGATTGGGACCTGCGGCGCGATATGCCGTATTCCTGCTACGAAAAATTTGAGTTTGAAGTGCCGACCTCGACCGTGGGCGATGTGTGGGCGCGCTACACCATTCGCATGGTGGAGATGTACGAGAGCGTGAAGATTGCACGGCAGGCGTTGGAGGGAATTCCCGAAGGCCGCATCACCGCCGACGCGCCGAAGATTATCCTGCCGGAACGCGAAAAGATGAAGACCGAGATGGAAGCGTTGATCCATCACTTCAAGATTGTGACCGAAGGTTTTGCGGTGCCGGCGGGCGAGGTCTACCAGGCGATTGAGTCGCCACGCGGCGAAATGGGCTACTACGTGGTGAGCGACGGAACGGCCAAGCCGTATCGCGTGCACATGCGCAATCCCTCTTTTGCGACATTGCAGGCGGTGGAGACGATGTGCAAGGGGCGGCTGCTGGCGGACGTGGTGGCGGTGATTGGAAGCATTGATATTGTGCTGGGAGAAATTGACCGGTGAGCGCGACCGCAGCGGCGGCGAAGGATTTACTTTGGCGCGAGCTGTGGAGTTCTTTCGCTTCCCTGCTGCGGAGTTATTGCGCGGCGCATGGATTGAGCAGTGAGCATCAGGCGATTTTAGAAGTGAGCGCGGAGAGCATTTTGATTCGCGTGAATACAAAGCAGATGACGCTGACGCAGCACGAAGGCAAAGGCAGCGTCACCGCGGCGGACGGCAGCCAGCAAACGCTGCATCTGCTGGAAGACGGCGACGTGAAGATTGGACGCAGGACCGAAGCGATGGACATGGCCGCAGAGCGGCTGGCGCGGGAAATCCTGCTGACGTAACCACCGAAGTGCAACAGAGGCAGACGGTACACTGGAAGTATGAGCACGATTCCAAACACGATTTTTTCTCCCAAGCTGGCGGCGCGGTTTGACCAGCTGGTGACGCTCTACCCGGTGCGCCGGTCGGCGCTGGTGCCGATGCTGCTGTACGCGCAGGATGAGATTGGCTACATCTCCGACGCGGTGGTGGCGGAAGTGGCCGAGCGGATTGGCATCAACGAACTGGAAGTGCGCAACGTGCTCAGCTACTACTCGTTGCTGAGGACCAAGCCGGTGGGCAAGCACCACGTGCAGGTCTGCACCAACATCAGCTGCATGTTGAAGGGCGGCTATGAGATTTACGGCCACTGCAAGAAGCGGCTGGGCATTGGACACAAAGAGACGACCGCCGACGGCGAGTTTTCCCTGGAAGAAGTGGAATGCATTGGCGCCTGCAGCTGGGGCCCGGCAATCCAGGTGAATTACGACTTCCACGATGAGCTGACGGTGGAGAAGCTGGATGCCGTTCTGGACAGCTACAAAAATGGCAAGGGAGAAAAGAAATAATGCCGCGTCTGGTCTCCCATCCTGAAGAAGTAAAAGTTCTCTCGCGGCGTTTTGGCGCGGGCGCAGCGGAACTCGATAAATATCTGGAGCTGGACGGCTACAAGGCCGTGCAGATGGCGCTGGCGAAAGGCGCCGACTGGGTGATTGCCGAAATGAAGGCGAGCGGGCTGCGTGGTCGCGGCGGCGCCGGCTTCCCCACCGGCATGAAGTGGAGCTTTGTGCCGAAGCAGAGCGCGAAGCCGAAATATGTCCTGGTGAACGGCGATGAAAGTGAGCCCGGCACCTGTAAAGACCACCTGATTTTTCTGCATGACCCGCACGCGGTGATTGAAGGCACAATGATTGCCGGACTCGCCATCGGATCGAAGATGGGATTCATCTACCTGCGCGGCGAGTATCGCTACCTGTTGAACATCATGGAAAAGGCCGTGGCCGACGCTTACGCGCGCGGTTTTCTGGGCAAAAACATTTTCGGCAGCGGCGTGGATTTTGACATCGTGACGCACACCGGCGCGGGCGCATATGAAGTGGGCGAAGAGTCTGCGTTGATGGAGTCGCTGGAAGGCAAACGCGGCATCCCGCGCATCAAGCCCCCCTTCCCTGCTGTGGTGGGACTGTACGGCGGGCCGACGGTGATCAACAACGCGGAGACGATTGCCACGGTGCCGCACGCATTGCTGATGGGCGGCGAGGCGTACGCAAAAATTGGCAGCGAACGGAATGGCGGAACGAGATTGTTTTCCATCAGCGGCCATGTGGAACGGCCGGGCGTGTATGAACTGCCGATGGGCTACAGTTTGCGCAAAGCAATTTTTGAAGTGGCCGGCGGCGTTTGGAAAGGCCGCGCACTGAAGGCCGTGGTGCCGGGCGGATCGTCAACGCCGGTGCTGCTGCCGAATGAGATCGACGTAGGCCTGGACTTTGACCAGATGGGCAAAGCGGGAACGATGCTGGGTTCCGGCGGCATTGTGGTGTGCGACGACCAGACCTGTATGGTGGAGTTCGCGCTGCGGACGATTAAGTTCTACCAGCATGAAAGCTGCGGCTGGTGCATTCCCTGCCGCGAAGGCACGGATTGGCTGAAGAAGACGCTGACGCGCTTCCACGCGGGCGGCGGCGTGATGAAGGACATCGACAACATTAAATATCTGGCCGAAAACATGATGGGCCGCACCTTCTGCCCGTTGGGCGATGCCGCAGCGATGCCGATTCTGGGATTCGTGAAGAAGTTCCGGCAGGAATTTGAAGACCATCTGAATGGCAAGCCATGCCCGCATGCGCTGATGGGCGAGCCGGAACTGGCAGG
>CAIZGA010000378.1 GCA_903932385.1 uncultured Acidobacteriota bacterium | reverse complement strand
CGCCGCCGCCGCCGGAGTTGCCGACGCCGGTATTGTTCACAACGCGGGCGGAAGAAACCTGGCTGGTGCTTTTGCCGTTGAAGAGATTGCTGGCATCGACACCGTTGAGCTGGAAGCTGTTGGAGGTGTCGCGCTGGCCGTTGGCCCAGATGGGTGCGTTGCCGAGACCGCTGTTGACGCCGGTGCCGCCCGGGAGTTCCGCATTCACACCGGGCGAGAGAATGGCCAGACCGGTGAAGCTGCCGGTGGGCAGCGGGATGGATTCAATCTGCTGCTTGTCGAGAATGTAACCGTTGGTCGTGTCCACGGTGTTGAGGAGAGGAACGGCGGTGACTTCAACGGTGGTGCTGGTGGCGCCGGCCTTGAGGGGTGCGTTGACAGTGGTGGTACGGTCGCCCTGCACGAGGATGCTGGGATACTTGGCGGTATCGAAACCGTCATGCGTGATGGTGATGGTGTAGCTGCCGAGCGAGAGATTGACGAAGTTATATTCGCCGCTGGCATTGGCCTTAGTGGTGCGGGTGAGGCCTGTGCCTTCGTCCTTGATGGTCACGATGGAGTCCGGCAGAGCCGCGCCGGTGGTGTCAGTGACCTGACCGGTGATGCCGCCGAGCGTTTGCTGGGCGTGCAGGTCTGTGGGGACCATGAATGCGAAAAGTAGAAGCAACATGGAAGATGCAAGGAAAATGTTTTTCGCAAGGGACCGGTAACAGAACGAAGAGCAATTGATCATGAATATGGCCTCACTGGTTTTGGAATAGGGTGGTGCTCTCCCGTAGTGGCTGGGTGTGAAAAAACCAGACAGAGCGGGGTCTTGATAGTTGAGTTCTTTGAAAAGGGGCCGGGTGTACGTCGAGCGTGTGCTTTTCTTTCGAAAACACTACGGGGAACGAACCTTACTGCGTTTGGTTAAAAGGGTTGGTGCGTGTGAATTTCAGAAAAATTAACTACGGGTGGAATGATTTAAACGTAGAGGATGCGATTGTAAAGGTCAAGAAATTTACGGGCCAATTATAAAAAATTAACAAAGATGCTGTAGCGGGTGTGCATTAGGCCTGCTGGCGGGTTTGAAAGCCGTGCCAGCCGATGCCGATAAATAGATACAGAAGATAGAGATACGGCAGCCAGTTGAGCGGCGCGGGAGGCACGGGATAGAGCGTGCCTTCGAGGACAATGAGCATGGCGAGGACCGAGGCTGAGGCGAGCACGACGATGGCGGGCGAAAGGCGCTTCTGCTGGCGGAGATGCAGCGGCAGGGCGATGGCGACCAGCGCGTAGACGGTGATGAAACCGTAGGTGGCGAGAGAGCCCATCCAGTCGTAAATGAGTTCGCCGTCGATTTTGTAGGCGGCCATGACGGCGGGCAGCAACATGGTGACGGCCCCGGTGACGATGACGGCGGCGTGCGGGGTTTCATTTTTGGAGTGGGTGGCGCGGCAGTAGCTGTGGACGAGACCGTTGTGCGCCATGAGGAAGAGGACCCGCGCGGCGGCGGTGACGCAGGCCAGAGTGCAGGCGAACATGCTGACGGCGGCGGCGATATCCATGACCGGACCGAGGCGGGGAAAGTGGGCGGCGGTGGCGATGGCGCTCATGGGAGCGGAAGCGTCGGCGAGGCTGACGGAGGAGGCGGCGGGATAGCCGAGGACTTCAGTGTAGGAAGCGAGGATGAAAAAGATTCCGGCGAGGATGGCACTTTGGATGACGGCGCGGGGAATATTTTTCAGCGGATGCTTGGCTTCTTCGCCGAGTGTGGTGGCGCTTTCAAATCCGACAAAACTAAACATGGCGAGAACGACGCCGAGGCGAACGCCGGAGAAGTTGACGCCGCGAAGGGAGAACTGTGCTGCGTCAATGTGCAGGCCGTGTTGCCAGAGGACGAGGGCGAAGACGAAGCCGATGAGCACGACGGACGCGAGCTCGATATAGACCATGAGGCGGGCGGAGACTTTTACATCGTGATAGGCGATGTAGATGGAAAGAAGAACGGCGAAGACGGCGAGGGGAACGGCGGGAAGCGAGAAGGAAAAAAATTCCACGAAGACGACGTTGGCGTAGTGGATGAATCCGCCCACGACGGAGGCGCCGGTGGCG
>CAIZGA010000377.1 GCA_903932385.1 uncultured Acidobacteriota bacterium | reverse complement strand
TTACGAATCAGCTGCTCTACCAACTGAGCTACTTCGGCCTAGCCAATCGTTATTTTACCGGCTCTTTCGCTGGCGCGCAAAGCCTGCTCAGGCTACCATTAAGTGTTCCCTATAGGAGTCGTTCCCAACAGCATGTCTACTACATCCGCAATTGAGTCTCTACAGCTGCTTCTCGCCGCCGCTCAGGCCTGCGACAGTAAAAAAGCAGAAGACATCCGCATCCTCCGCCTCGACCCTTCCGAGAGCGGTCTCACCGACTATTTCCTCATCTGCCACGGCCTCAACACCCGCCAGAATGAGGCCATTGCCGACGAAATCGAGATCCAGCTCAAGCGTCAGTTCGGCGTTTACGCCAACTCCGTCGAAGGCCGTCGTCAGGCCGAATGGGTCCTGCTCGACTATGTCGACTTCATCGTTCACATCTTCTCGGAAGAGAAACGCGAGTTTTACGCGCTGGAACGCCTGCGCAAGTCGGCCACCTCGCTGACTATCGCCGACCTTGAGGCCCAGCTGAAGTCTCTCACCTCACCCGGCAAGTCCGCGCCCGCAAAGCCAGCCGCCGCCAAGGCTCCTGCAAAGAAGGCTGTGGCCAAGAAAATCGTGGCGAAAAAAGCTGCGGCCAAAAAATCAGCCGTAAAGAAGCCGGCTGCGAAGAAAGTCGTCGCCAAAAAGGCCATCGCCAAGAAACCGGTCAAAAAGGCAGCCAAAACCACCGCCAAGAAGCCGCTGAAAAAGAAAGTAATTGTAAAGAAAACCGCCAAAAAAGCCCCGGCAAAAAAATCCTCCCGCCGGTAAATCCTGTCTACCCCTGGATTCGTACCTGCATCAAACATTTCGGTGTTTGGTGCAGGGTTTCCCCCTGTCCAAATCCGCTTGACAGACTAGGTAACTTGGAGGAATATAGTAACCATACGTAATGTTACCTATGTAATGTTTCGTGTGCACGCGCTCGCGTTCGAGATTGGCTCGCCAATCGCACGTTTTGTCTCACTTCGCTGTTCACTCTCTGCCGCCATGCAAGATGTACCGGTATCCGGTCGTCTCCTTTTCTTTGGAGCCTCCGCTTGCCCAAAAATTGAGTTTCATAAGGACATCGCTGAGGTTTATTTATGTCCACCTCTTGCAATACGGCAATGAACAGGATCGCGGACTACCTATCGACGCCGAACCCTGGTGAAAGCAATTCGCTCGAACAGCAACTACAGCGAACGTTGCGCGCCATTCGTACGCACCTCGGTATGGATGTGTCGTTCGTTTCCAAATTGAAAGATGGCCGCCGTCTCATCAATCGCATCGACGCCTCCTACTCCAGCGGGCCGATGATTGTCGATGCATCCTGCCCGATGGATGCCGACATCGCACCCTCCAGCGGCGCACATATCAGCGTTCCCATCCGCCTCAGCGACGGCACCATCTACGGAACCTTCAGCTGCTTCAGCAACTCGGCCGATCCCTCCATGACCGAACGCGACGCCACCATGCTGCGCGTCTTTGCAGACATCGCCACAGAAATGATTGCCGCCGATATTGAAGGCCGCCAGCTTCTTACCGCCATTGAAAACCGCATTCAGGATGTACTCAACGGCAACCTGATTTCCATGGTCTATCAGCCCATTCACCGCGTGCCGGACAACCGCCTGGTGGGCTTTGAATCCCTCGCGCGCTTTTCATCCCCGCCGCTCCGCTCGCCCGACCAGTGGTTCAATGACGCAACTCAAGTTGGCCTCGACCTGCAGTTGGAATACCGCGCCATCCAACTCGCGCTGGAGTCGCTGCACATCCTGCCGCCCAATGTTTTTGTTGCCGTCAACGCATCGCCCAAAGCCATCATCGATGAAGGCTTCAAGGAGCAGTTGCTCGGCTGGCCCATTGACCGCATCGTGCTTGAAGTCACCGAGCACTCCATCATCGATACCTACAGTCAGGTCGCCTCCGCCATTGAGCCGCTCCGCTCACTCGGCCTTCGTCTGGCCATTGACGATGTCGGTGCCGGCTACTCCAGCTTCCGCCACATCCTCAATCTTGAGCCCAATCTCATTAAGATTGATATGAGCATCACCCGCAATATTCATAGCGATAGTTCCCGCCGCGCCCTGGCCTCTGCCCTCGTTAAATTCTCCATGGAGACCGGCTCAGTCCTTGTCGCTGAAGGCGTTGAATCCGCCGAGGAACTCGCCGTGCTGCGCAACCTTGGCATTGATTATGTGCAGGGCTACTACCTCGCCCACCCCATGCCGCTCAGTCAGGCCACAGATTACGCCCAGCATTCCCGCCGCCTGTAACCAATTGCAATTTTCCAGTTACTGGGAGTACTATCTGTAGCCATTGCTGGTAACTTCCCGTCACGGTTCCTGTTCGGGCTCGATACTTGGGATCTAAGCTTTACCCTGCTGCACCTTCGATCGTCTTTCTGCCTTGACCATTTGCTGTTGAAGACGCTTGGCTCCCTATGCCAAAGCGCCGTTTCACTTGCCCATGGTTCGTGAGGACATAGCTGAGGTGCATTTTGTCCACATCCCACATTCCCGTTAATAATTCTGTCAGCTCGATTCATCAGTTCATCCACGCGCAGACCGCACTGAATACCGACGCTCTGCAGGAGCAGCTGCAGCGCACTCTGCGCACCATCCGCGTTCATCTCGGTATGGATGTCGCCTTCATCTCTGAATTCAAAGATGGCCGCCGTTATTTCAATCAGGTGGACTCCGCCAACTCATCGCCGCCCATCAAAGTCGGCGGCTCAGACCCGCTCGACGAGTCCTACTGCAAGTGGATTGTCGAAGGTCGTCTGCCCGAAATCATGCAGGATGCGCGCAAGGTCCCGGGCACAGAAAAATTCCCCGCCACTGCGCTCTTGCCGGTCGGTGCGCACCTCAGCGTTCCCATCCGCCTCAAAGATGGCAAGGTCTTCGGCACCTTCTGCTGCTTCAGTTATTCGGCAGATCCCACGCTGAATGATCGCGACCACAACATGCTTCGCGTCTTTGCGCAGATTGCCACCGAACTCATCGCCGCTGACCAGGACGCGCGTCATGCCTTCTCCGTCATGAAAGGCCGCATTGAAGACGTCATGGCTGAAAAATCCATCCACATGGTTTACCAACCCATCCATGAAGTGATGGACAACAAACTCGTCGGCTTTGAATCGCTCGCCCGCTTCACCACCACGCCCATGCGCACGCCCGATGTCTGGTTCAATGAAGCGGCGCAAGTCGGCCTCGGCATGAACCTGGAGTTCCACGCCATCGCGCTCGCCCTGCAGGGACTCAGCAGTCTCCCGCAAAATCTCTACGTCTCCATCAACGCATCGCCGGACACGCTGATAAAAAATGATCTGGTGCGCGAATTGGTCGGCTGCCCGGTGGACCGCATCGTTCTCGAAGTCACCGAGCACGCCACCATCGATGTCTACAGTGAAATATCCACGGCTCTGGCCCCTTTGCGCAACATCGGCCTGCGCCTCGCCATTGACGATGTCGGTGCCGGTTACGCCAGCTTCCGCCACATTCTCAATCTCGACCCGGACATCATCAAGCTCGACATGAGCATCACCCGCAATATTCACTCCGACAGCACCCGCCGCGCTCTCGCCTCCGCACTCGTCCGCTTCGCCGGCGAGACGCATTGTGAAATCGTTGCCGAAGGAATTGAAACGGACCTTGAACTCACCACCCTGCGCGACCTTGGTGTCGATAAAGCCCAGGGATACTTCCTCGGCAAACCCATGTCGCTCGCCAACGCTTCAGAACACGCACAAGCCAGACCGCACTACAACGCCTGACGCATTTCATCGGCGGTCTTGTTACCCTTCTCCTACAGGTCCGCCGATGCGAATCGCTCTCTGCTCCATCACTGAACGCAAAGCCACGCCGCGCAACTCTCCCGCCGCCGCGCTCGCGGCCGAGTACATTGACCGCCTCGCGCAATACGCCGAGTGCGACGACCGCAACTTCACCAGCGAAGAAAAATTGTTGGAGTTTGCCGCCGCCTTCGCCGCCCGCGCCCACACGCAAATCATTTTTCTCGAGCGCACCGGCAAGCCGCTCTCGTCAGAAGATTTCGCCGCGCACATCGGCC
>CAIZGA010000376.1 GCA_903932385.1 uncultured Acidobacteriota bacterium | reverse complement strand
GGTAGCCGCAGGAAACTGCGTTCTGCAGCCCCCATTTTTTTGCTCCCCTCATGGCACATCGCTGAAATGTCTCAAATTCGCCAAAATTGAGTCTTTTACCCCACAAATACTACAAATTTTGTATAGATAGATTCAGATTTCATCCCACCACTCGGCTGACTCTGGCAACCAAACCTGCATCTAACTGGCCATGTAGCGATTTGCGAAGGATCAACCTTCAATCTGCAAACTCGTGATAACTTGCTGAATGAACACGCCAAATTGAAAGGACATCCCATCGTGCACAAACTCTCTTCTGCAACAAAGAAATTCAAGACCATTGCCGTCGCCATACTGGCTGCGCTGCTGCTTTCCGCACCCATGGCAAAAGACGCAGATGCAGCCGCATCCCGGGCCAAACTGGACCAGCGGCTGACCGATGCCAAGGTTGTTTTGGATGAAGTGATGCAGACCCCGGACAAATCCATTCCCCGCAGCATTCTGGAGAAGGCATACTGCGTGGCCGTGATTCCTCACTTCATCAAAGGCGCATTTATTGTCAGTGCCGATTATGGTCAGGGTGTGGCCACCTGCCGCACAGCCCATGGCTGGAGCGCACCGGTATTCATCCAGATGAGCGGCGGTGGTTTCGGCTTCCAGATTGGCGGACAATCCACCGACTTCATCATGGTGGCGGTGAATGACCGTGGCCTGCAGGACATGCTGAAGAACAAATTCAAAATCGGCGGCGACGCTGCTGCTGCTGCCGGCCCGGTGGGTCGTGATGCTGCCGCTGGCACCGACTGGAAGATGAATGCTGAGCTGCTGACCTGGTCACGCAGCAAGGGCCTCTTCGCCGGCATCGATCTGGATGGCACTGTCGTCAACCAGAACAATGCCGATACGCAGGAGTTCTACGGTGTGCAGTACCCCTTTGAAACCATCCTGAAGGGCAACGTGGCCGTAAAGCCGGATGCAGCGTCCTTCGTGCGCACTGTGGCGAAATATTTCGTTCAGTCGCACCAGTAACCCGCTGCACAGATTTGCGAACTAAAACAGGCGGCCTTCGGGTCGCCTGTTTTTTGCTCAGGTGGAGGCAATGGCTTCGGCGGCCCACTTGATCGCCTCAATATAAATTCCGGCGAGAGTTTTTTCTTCAATGCCGTGTGATTCGGCAGCGGCCAGAGCAGGGCCCCAATCGCCATTTTCAAAACTCTTCACCAGTCGCAGTGGAAGGGCTGCGGGAGTCTCCTCGCCCATCAGCGCAGCCTTGGCGGTTTCGCGCAAAGGCAAAGATTTCAAAATCTCTTCCATCGGCATTTGCAGAATTGCATCCACCAGCGAGAGCAGGCCGATCATGTATTGCTCTGACATGCTTTCTGTAATGCGCGGCGCAAGCAGTTCGCAGAAGCGAGCCCGCTCCAGCGCCATGCTGATGAGCGCGGGCGGCTGGTCTCCGCCGAGTGCTGTGGCTGCGGCAACTGAGACCAGGGTGCGGAAGCGGTCTTCGCCGACCACAGTCAATGCACGCGGCACACTGGTAACGGCGGTGCGCAGGCCCATCATCGCGGAATTCGTCAGTCGCAGTAGGCGGTAGCAGAGCGAAGTTTCCGACTCGACGATGCGTGCCACTTTGCGGAGGTTGGCGGGTGTGCGACTCAACTCCGTCAGCAGCCGCAGATAGTGCAGCCGGTTGGGGGGAATTTCATGGTGCGCCATGATGGTGGGGCGGCAGAAAAAATATCCCTGAAAAAGTTCATAGCCTTCCGCGATGGCGATATTGAATTCGGATTCATTCTCAACTTTTTCTGCCAGCAACTGCGCGCGGCTGCCGCGGACCATGCGATGAATCTGGCGGCGCTTGGCTGCGTCGGAAAGTAGAAAATCCACTTTGATGAAATCGGCGAGATTGATGAGCGGCTGCATCTCCGGCCGCGGAACAAAATCATCCAGCGCCAGCCGGTAACCCTGACGCACATAATTTCTGCAAGCCTCGATGACCTCTTCGTCGGGCTCAACGGTTTCCAGCACTTCGAGCACCGTGGAGGCTGGCGGCAGCAGGGTCATCTGGCGGCCCAGCAGCGCCTCACGCGTGCAGTTGATGAAGGCCAGTTCATTATGCGCCAGCGTTTCAATGCCCATCAGCAGGTAGTTGTCCAGCATGATTTCCGTTGCGTTGTGCACGTCGCCGCGAAAACAATTTTCCCAGCCGGAGCGGAAGAGCAGTTCATAGCCGACGATTTTACGGTGCACGTCGAGAATGGGCTGACGCGCCAGAAAGCGGCTGGGCTGCGGCGCGGTCTGTGTTGCAGATGCCGAAATTTCAGTGATTACAGACATTCGCCGGGTCCCCGCAGATGCTTCCAGTTCGGGATATCGGCAGCGGGGGGCTTTTCATCAATGAAGAACGTCTAATAAAGAACTCTGCAGAATGAAACTAGTGGCAGCACGGCGGGGCGCATCAGTTTAAGATACTGACTGACCCCGAAACAGGAGCTGGATGCGCAAATGGTTTGAATTCGTCGTGGTCTGGCTGCTGGTGACCGTGCTGGGTCTGCTGCCGCGCAGCTGGGCTCGCGGTGTGGGCGCGGCACTGGGCGGGTTGGCATGGCATGCGTTGCCACGTTTGCGACGAGTGGGTCTGGCGAACCTGGCGATGGCCTTCCCGGAGAAAAATGACGCGGAGCGCGAACATATTCTGCGCACTGAGTACACGCGGCTGGGCTGGCAGGTTGGCGAGTTCTGCCAGATGCATCGCTACACCAGAAAAAATACCGAGCGAAGGATTCGCTACGAGGGTCTGGAAAATTATCTGGCCGCCAGTGCGGCCGGCCGCGGCGTGCTGGTGATTACCGGTCACCTGGGCGCGTGGGAGCTCTCCAGCTTTTACCACTCACTGATGGGACATCCGATGAGCATGGTCATCCGTCGGCTCGACAACCCATACATTGACGCGATGGTAAATCGCATCCGCTGTATGCATGGCAACCGCGTTCTGCACAAAGATAATTTTGCGCGCAGCCTGATTGCGGCCATGCATGCCGGCGATACGGTCGGCATCCTGATGGACACCAACATGACGCCGCCGCAGGGAGTGTTTGTGCCGTTCTTCGGCAAGCTGGCGTGTACCGGCTCCGGGCTGGCTCGTGTGGCGCTGAAGACCAACGCTGCCGTGCTTCCGGGATTCCTGCTGTGGGAAGAAAGCGAACAGCGATACGTATTGCACTTTGGCAAGCAGGTGGAACTGGTGCGGACCGGCGACAACGAGGCCGATGCCATCGCCTGCACGGCGCGATTTACTGCGGCAATTGAGGACTGGATACGACGTTATCCGGAGCAGTGGTTGTGGGTCCATCGCCGCTGGAAGACACGTCCCGTCGGCGAACCTGCGCTGTATTGAACCGCATTTTCCCAGTAAATTCGTGCATACAAGTATCAGAAAAGTCTTCCACATTAATTTGAAGCTCATCTTGATTCGGCATCGTCTATGATGCATGTAGCTGATTTTGTTTCACCTTGCCCACAAGGCGTTGCAGGATTTTTCCCATTCTGAACGACACCTAGACCTAAAGATCGTTTCTTTTCAGACCGTACCCGGTAGATGGCTGTACGTTGTTGTCATACGCTGTGGAACGAGATACGCCTGCTCAGCGAAGTGCAAGATGCGGGGCGGCTGATCGGATTCGCCGATGGATTTCAACACGCTATTTGCAGTAAATATTTTCGGCCTGACGTTGTGTGCCATTGCGCTGACCATGAACGCGGTCGGCTCGCGCAATGTCCGCATCCCGACTACGCTGGTGTTGTGTTCGCTCAGCGGGGCCACCGGCATGTTGCTGCTGATGCTCTACGGCCGTGTTGCCCATGTCTATTCCGTCGTACTGGGCAGCTTCTTTCTGCAATTGTCTTTTGTCTTCATGTACCACGGTTACAGTTGGATGACGCAGCTGCCGCGTCGCAGTTTGCTGATGCGTGGCTGGTGGGTTCTGCTGGGCGTAACGCTTACCACCACTGCGGCCATCACCTACTATGTGCTGTACACGGATTTGATTCTGCCGCGGCTTATATTTTTCAGTGCCGGAATCATCATCGGCGCGGTTGCCTGCATTCTTCTTCTGCTGCGCGTGCCGGATGTTTTTCTGCGCGAGGCATCATGGCTTTCCATCCTCTGCCTCAGCATTTATGTGGTGATGAATGCGCTGCGCTTGGTGCAGGGAATTCTGCATCCGCCGACGGTGGCCCTTCTGCAGCAGACAACGTCCGCGCAGACGGCAACGATTCTGGTGAACATGATGGCGCTGGCCG
>CAIZGA010000375.1 GCA_903932385.1 uncultured Acidobacteriota bacterium | reverse complement strand
GACATCGCCAACCCACTCTACGGCGACCTGGACCACGAGGCCGAGGAGTACGACGATTACCAGACGGTGCAGGGATTTCCGACGGCCTACCGCATCACCCGCTACAAGAATGGCGAGGAAGTTCGCGAGACTTATGTGACCCACGCCAGCTATGGCGATGCCAATGACCCGAATCTGTATGACCTGATGCGGACCGAGCAGGCCGTGCATAAATAGAGCGATTGGCGGCTGAGGGCAGCAAAGCAAGCCGCAGCAGCCCGCGCGGATTTATAATCAACCGCGTGGATATGGAAGAACAAAAACAAACACCAACGCTCGCGGAGCCGCCCAGAGACATTGACTACATCATGTCGCTGTTGCCGCACCGTTACCCTTTTCTGCTGATTGACCGGATCCTGAGCGTCGTGCCGGGCGAGCAGATTGTCGCGCTAAAAAACGTCACCATCAACGAGCCGTTTTTCAACGGGCATTTTCCGGGCTACCCCATCATGCCGGGCGTGTTGATTGTGGAGGCAATTGCGCAGGCCGGCGGCGCACTGCTGCTGAGTGAGTTCAGCGACCACGCCGACAAGCTGATGCTGTTTACCAGCATCGACAACGCACGCTTCCGCAAGCCTGTGCGACCGGGCGACCAACTGCGTATTGAAGTGGCCGTACTGAAGCGTCGCGCCACGCTGGTGAAGATGGGCGGCAAAGTGTTTGTGGATGGCGCGCTGGTCAGCGAGGCCGAGGTGATGTGCCAACTGGTGGAGCGCAAGGCGCTGAACCCTGCGGCGGAGTAGGCATGCCCATACATCCAACTGCAATCATTGAAAAAGGCGCGGTGGTTCCGGAGAGCTGTACCGTCGGCCCCTTCTGCACCATCAGCGCCAACGTGGTGCTGGGCGAAGAGTGCAACATCATATCGCACGTGGTGCTGGACGGCCACCTGACGCTGGGCCGCGGTGTGCGCGTGTTTCCATTTGCCAGCGTTGGCTGCGCACCGCAGGACCTGAAATACAAGGGCGAGCCGACCCGCTGCGAGATTGGCGAGTACACCGACATCCGCGAGTGCGTGACGATTTCGCGCGGAACAACTGGCGGCGGCGGCGTGACGCATGTCGGCAGCAACTGCCTCATCATGGCGTACGTGCACATCGGGCATGACACCTTCATCGGCAACCATTGCATACTGGCCAACGCAGCCACGCTGGCAGGCCACGTGCATGTGGAGGATTATGCCACGGTCGGCGCGTTGAATCCGGTGCATCAGTACTGCCGCATCGGCAAGCATGCGTATATCGGTGGCGGAACCACTATCACGATGGACGTGCTGCCGTACTCGCTGACCAGCATCGAACGCAACAACCATGCCTATGGATTGAACAAGGTGGGGTTGGAGCGGCGTGGATTTACACCGGAAGAACTGAAACAGTTGCGTTCGGCGTATAAGCTGCTGACGGCCTCGAAGCTGAACACGCATGATGCGTTGGCGGCGATTCGCGAAAAAATTGCGAGCGGGGAATTCGGCGAGCACGTGACCTATCTCGCAGACTTTGTTGAGAAGAGCGAACGCGGCGTCATCAAATAATCCGAAGATGAATACAGTCTCCAAACTCGGCCTCATCGCGGGCAACGGTCGCTTTCCATTTTTATTGCTGGATGCGGCGCGGGCGCGAGGTGTGGAAGTCGTCGTCGCAGCCATCAAGGAAGAGACGGAGCCGGAGATGGAAGCGCGCGCAGCGGCGGATGCAGGCATCACCGTTTTTTGGTTGTCGCTGGGTGAGTTATCAAAATTGATTGAGACCTTTCAGTCTGCCGGCGTCACTCGCGCGGTGATGGCGGGGCAGGTGAAGCACAAGCAAATCTTCTCTGCGATTCGCCCGGACTGGCGGCTGGCCAAACTACTGATGAATCTGCGTACGCGCAATACCGATATGCTGCTGGGTGCGGTGGCGAAGGTGCTGGCGGATGAAGGCATTGAACTGATTTCCTCCACGTCGTATCTGGAACCGCTGCTGGCGAGGCCCGGTGTGCTGACCGCGCGCGTGCCGAGTGATGACGAGCAGAAGGACATTGAATATGGCCGCAAGGTGGCGCTGGGAGTTGCCGCCTTCGACATTGGCCAGACGGTGGTGGTGGCGGGGCAGGCCTGCATTGCAGTGGAAGCGATGGAAGGCACCGATGCCGCGATTGAGCGCGCCGGCCACATCATCCATTCGCATGAGGAAGATTCGAACACGTTGGAACGCAAACTGACGGTGGTGAAGGTGGCCAAACCGAAGCAGGACATGCGGTTTGATGTGCCGGTGATTGGCGTGCCGACGGTTGTCGCAATGCAGCGGGCCGGTGCAACGTGTCTTGCGATTGAGGCGGGACGGACGCTGGTCTTCGATCAGGAAGCCGTGCGTGCCGCAGCTGATGCCGCCGGCATCACTATTGTTGCTATGGTGAAAGAAACCGACGACGCAGCCACTGCTTAATCACAATACAACAGATGGCCTAAGACGCAGAGAGCTGCGTTGAGGCATACTGAATTCGGATGCATTCCCACGCCCTACCGTGCATCCCCAAGGAGGAAAGTTTATGTTTCGTTACTTTGCCGGAGTTGCGGCAGTGCTGGCATTGGCCGCTGTAATTTTTGTGGCGGTCCGCGCCCACGCACAAGACACTACGCTGCAGCCGGGAACCGCTGCACCGGACTTCAGCCTGCCTTCGCAGGACGGCAGCCCGGTCCACCTGAGCAGCTACCACGGCAAGTGGGTGGTGCTGTATTTCTATCCCAAAGACCAGACGCCGGGTTGCACGATTGAAGCCCACAACTTCCAGCGCGACCAGGCCAAGTTCACCGCACTGAATGCCGTCATTCTGGGCGTAAGCCTGGACTCGGTGAAGAGCCACCAGCAATGGTGCACGAAAGACAATCTCACCTTCAAGATGCTGGCTGATCCCGAGCACAAAGTGGTGGACCAGTATGGCGTGAAGGTGAACAACATGGGCATTGTGAAATTTGCCAAGCGCACCACGTTCCTCATCAGCCCGAACGGCGTCATCACCAAAGTGTGGGCGGTGAGCGATGTGCAGAAGCACAGCGATGAAGTGCAGGCGGAACTGACAGCCGAACAGCACAAGTAGAAAAATTCACGCAGACGCAGAAATGCCCGGAAGCCTTGTGAAAGGTCCCGGGCATTTTTGCTTGCCTGTTGGGGAAGCAGCTTACTTCTTTTTCTTCTTCGCTGCCTTCTTGGTTGCCTTCTTTACGGCCTTCTTCGCCGGCTTC
>CAIZGA010000374.1 GCA_903932385.1 uncultured Acidobacteriota bacterium | reverse complement strand
TGTAGTAGTTGGAACCGTTGTCGAGAGCCTGCGTGATGGCATCTTTCAAATTATTTGTTTTATAGAATGCCTTGCCACCGGTCTGGTCGGCAATCATATCCATGGTGCTGTGTTCTTCATCGGTCGCCTGAAAGAATGTCTGGTTACGTTCGGCACCCGCGCTGGCGCTGAATGACCTGGGAACAGCATTCGAGACTGGATTCAAAGCTCCGCTGTTGGAGGTAAACAAATCACTGGAGCTATCGTACGAGGCACTCTTATTCGGATCTGTGAAGATGCCGCGTGCATCCACCGGATAGACGGCAACCTGGGAACGGGCCAGCAGGTCTGCGGTGGCCTTCACGTCGTCTGCAAAGTTGGCGTCGGCGCGGAAGGGATCAATCTGATTCGTGTCCGGCAGTATGCTGAGCGGGAAAGAGCCGGAAAACCAGATGAGGTTTTTGCGTCCGGACATGCCGGAAAGATACCGCGCCAGTGCATTCATGGCGGCAACCGTGTCGGCCACGCGCTCCGTAGTCTGCGCAGTGGTTACTTCAGCCTGGAACTGCTGCAGATTGGCCACCTGCTGGGAAAGCCCGGGGTCGCCGTAGAGTACAGAGAGTTCGTTGGTTATGCTCATCACATTCTGGTCATATCGGTCCTCCAGTTGCGATGGCAGCAGCACACCGGTCTGCTTGAATGCTTTGCCCTTCTGGATGGCGGCCTTCAACAGAGCCGGGTCTGAGGTAAAACCCTGCAGCAGCATAAGGTGATCGGTCAATGCGAATATGGCGACGTGGCGACCTGCAGGCAGGCTGGCAACATACTTCAGCATTTGCTGGCGGACGTACATCTGGTTTTCCATCTGCGTATTCAACGCATCCAGCAAAAGAACATTCAGCGGGCCGCTGTCTGGCATGGGCGCATAGTTGGTGAATACATTGGGGCCGAGTTTCACCTTTGCGGCTTGAACAGCAGCGGCGGTTGCCACACTTTGGTCGGAGCGATGCTCCTCAAAGCTCTTTACGGTCATCGCTTCGCCGCCTTCTTTTACGGTGAAGTCGGAAACTTTTAAATCATGCACAGGATTGCCGGAAGAATCGAGCGCGACAACATCCACCACCACCAGCGGCGACTGGGTCTGAAAGACATAATGCTGGGTGCTGGCCGGAGTGGCTGCTGTCGGAGGTGGAACTGTGACTTTTACAGGAGCGACCGGGCCTGCTGTAGCACCAGGAGCATTGGTTTGCGCGCCGGCATTGACGCAGAAGAAGCTGATGGCGGCGGCAGTGATTGCCAGGGCGTAACAAGCGGCGAATTGGCGCTGTTTCTGCATGATGAGTGGAATCATACAGCAAGTTTGAGCCATTCGATGTAAACGAAAACTGCGTTGGAAAGCAGGCAGCATCGCAGCCGCCTGCATTCCCCGCGTATTTATTTCGCCAAAGATTCCGTGTACGGCGCACGCAGAACGCCGCGTTCCGTAATGATGGCCGTGACGTATTTCGCGGGCGTCACATCGAAGGCTGGATTTTCAATACCGGCACCGTTGGGAGTCATCTGGCGGCCGTTGGAGTGAGTGACTTCCACCGGCGAACGCTGCTCGATGGGAATGTGGTCTCCGTTGGGGGTCTTCACGTCAATGGTGGACCAGGGCGCGGCAACATAGAACGGGATGCCATGCTCCTTGGCCAGCACGGCCACACCGTAGGTGCCAATTTTGTTGGCAACATCGCCGTTGGCGGCGATGCGGTCCGCACCGACAATGACAGCCTGAATTTTTCCCTGACGCATCAGGCTGGCGGCCATGTTGTCGCACAGCACAGTGGTCTGGATACCGTCATGCAGCAGTTCCCAGGCAGTCAGGCGAGCGCCCTGCAGGTACGGCCGTGTTTCATCGGCATAGACGTTGATCTTGTGGCCACGTTCCACCGCTGCTCGAATGACACCGAGTGCCGTGCCGTATCCGCAGGTGGCCAGAGCGCCGGCGTTGCAGTGGGTCAGCACAGTTCCCTGTTGCGGCAGCAACTCTGCTCCATGCGCACCCATCGCTTTGCAGGCTGCAATGTCTTCGTCGTACATCCGCAACGCTTCGGCAATCATGCCTTCGCGGATGGTGGCCATTGTTGCACCGGGCGCGGGCGCCAGCGAAAGAAAATGCAGCCGCATACGTTCAATCGCCCAGAAAAGATTCACCGCTGTGGGCCGCGTGGCCGCCAGCGTTTTGCCGATGTGTTCCATGTCGGCGGTGAGCGCGGGGATGTCTTTCGCCTCTGAATTCTTCACGCCGAGCGCCATACCCATCGCCGCAGAGACGCCGATGGCAGGTGCGCCGCGAACAATCATGTCGCGGATAACGGTGGCGACGTCTTCATAGCCGGTGGCGAGGACGTAGATTTCTTCGAGAGGCAGTTTGGTCTGGTCGAGAAAGCGAACGCCTTCCGGCGTCCATTCAAGTGTAGGAATCATCAGGATTATTTTACTTGAAACAGTTGCGGCTATGTCTTGAGGCGTATGTGTTCGGCGCGCACATCGTTCGCCGTATACAGCGCGACGAATTTCGCAGGCGCGGCAGCGGCTTCAATCGCGGCGCGGCCTCCCTGTTCGCGGTCCACCAGGCAATAAACAACACTGACAATCATGCCGGCTTCGCGCGCAGCTTCAATCGCAGTAATCGTGGAGCCACCCGTGGTGCAGACATCATCCACAATGGCCACGTGTGCGCCTTCGCGGACATAGCCTTCAATCTTGCGGCCGGTGCCGTGGGTCTTTTCTGACTTGCGAACCAGAAAGGCATGCACCAGATGCGATCCCGGATGCGCCGTGGCATAGCTCGCGCTGGCCGTGGCAACATTACAGGCAATCGGGTCGGCGCCCATGGTGAGTCCGCCGACGGCTTCAACCTGCGGATAGTGCGTACGAAGATGTTCAAAGAGGAGAATGCCTGCGAGGCGTCCACCTTGGGCATGCAGCGTGGTGGTGCGGCAGTCAATGTAATAGTCACTACGCGCGCCGGAAGCGAGAACAAAATCGCCCAGGCGGAAGGACTCTGTGGCCAGCAGGCGCAGCAGGTGCTCGCGGCACTTTACTGAAGCATCATGGCTCTGGGTGGAAACATTCGGCTCGGACATCACGACTCCAGCATACTCAAAATCACAAATCGAGCATACCCAAGCAGGCTGTGGATTGCGCGATTTAGATTTTTGCGGAGGTGGACTGGACTGCAACCGGCTGGCGACTGGTGGACATGTATCGCACATGCAGGCGGAAGGCCATGAAGAGCATGGCAAAAATCATCTGGCTGATGAAGACGCCGAGCGCAAGGCAAACCGCCGTCGCAATGATGAGTATCAACCAGCTAATCAACTTCGCTGCTCCAATCCAGTGTTGCAATGCACAAAAAATATCTCATTCTTGATTCTATTTTCTCAGATATCGGCAAAAATGCCGCAGCAGATGAATGCCATAACGCCAGAATTTATTGACCAGACGGATACCCGCATGGCCGCCGATGAAATTTTGACCCTGCCACAATTGCGATTCGCATTTCCTCAGGCAGATACCGTACTCTAAAGAATACGGCGCAAGCTGCCGGGACCCGCTATTGAACACGGCACAAGAAATACGGCAGTAGAAGAACCTCTATGGCGATTACCCAAATCTCGGTGCGCGGCGCTCGGCAGCATAACCTGCAGAACGTGAACGTGGACATTCCGCGCAACACGCTGACGGTGGTGACCGGGCTTTCCGGATCAGGCAAGTCGTCGCTAGCCTTTGACACGATTTACGCCGAGGGCCAGCGGCGGTACGTGGAAACTCTATCGGCCTATGCACGACAGTTTCTGGACCAGATGGAGCGCCCTGATGTGGATTCGATTGACGGCCTCTCGCCGGCGATTTCCATCGAGCAGAAGACCACCAGCCGCAGCCCACGTTCCACCGTCGGCACCATTAC
>CAIZGA010000373.1 GCA_903932385.1 uncultured Acidobacteriota bacterium | reverse complement strand
GCAAGAAGAGGGACATAATGAAGTGCGGTGGTATAGGTTTCAACCTCCAACTACACAGCAAATATAGTGGCGCTGGGTATACTAGATACACCGCTCTTTCTGTGGTTTACCTAAGCATTCAGGCAAAGCGTGGAAGAATCTGCTTTTGATTTTTTCTTTGACTTTGATATCGCGCTTCAATACCGGCATTTTTAGTCAACGCAACTTTGGTGTGGAGGGGAGGAATCGAACCTCCCCGCGTTGCTCTTGGGAAGCGAGCATCGGAACATTAGGTGCTGTGTCTCATTTGGGGGAGTATACCGCCAGGTCTCCACAACAACGCAGCTCCACACCAAACGCATAACGACTTATTGATTGAGTTCTTCATAAGTATCTCCACTAATGCAACTGCAAGCGTGGAAACACTGACGATTCCCCCAAACGAGACAGCCACCGAAGCTACAACGGTCGCTTTTATCCCCAAGACTAAAAACTTATTTTTGCTTTATTTAAAATACCCTATTCTTTCGTGCTCGATACGCTGCTCGTTCCGGTCGCCGGCTTGCTCTCGCTCTTCGTTTCAGTTTTGGTTTCCGACTTTGTTTCCGTTTTGCTCTCCGTGCCTTTTGAGGCGGGCTTCTTCGCCGCGTAGTCGCTCACATACCAGCCGCTGCCCTTGAACTGCACCGCCGGCGCGCTGATCACCCGCTCCAGCGTGCCGCCGCATTTCGGGCACTCGGTAATTTCAGGCGCGGAGAAGCTTTGTATCTTCTCCACGCGCTGATGGCATTGCAGGCACTCGTACTCGTACAGAGGCATTAGGCTTCGTCCTTCGCGTCATTGTCCTGGCTCGTGTGCTCCAGGTCCACCAAACGCACGCTGGCAATCGCGTCCACCTTGCGCAACGCTTCCACCGCCGCCTGCGCGTTGGCCGGCTTGCCGTCAATCTGCACCACGGCCAGCGCCTGTCCCTGCGGCACTCGCTGGCTGCGCACCGAACGGCCCAGCGCAAAGTTTGCGATGTTCACCTGCTGCTCGCCCAGTATCGTTCCAATGCGTCCAATCACGCCCGGCACGTCATGGTTGCGGATGGCAATCAGCGTCCCTTGCAGCGGCGCTTCAATATCAATGCCGTCCCACGTCAGCAGTCGCGGAGAAGTTCCGTGCAGCACGGTGCCGCTCGCGGTCACGTCGCCGCCGCTGGCATGCAGCACCAGCTTCAGCGTTGTGCCGGCGCCGCCGCTCACCGGGTCCTTCTTTTCTTCGTGTACGCGGATCCCGCGTTCGGCCGCCATCGCAGCTGCGTTGATGTGGTTCACATCGCCGCTGCCCATCACGCCCGTCAGTGCCGCGTTGCGTACCAGGTCGGTCTTCGCCTGCGATAGTTTTCCCGTGTATGAAATCTGCACGCTCTCCAGGTTGCCCTGTGCCGCGCCGGAAATAAATCGTCCCAGCCGCTCCGCCATGGTGATGTACGGTGCCAGCAGTTGGTACTCCTCAAACGTCAGCGAGGGCGCGTTCACTGCATTCTGCACCACGCCCATCTTCAGGTAGTCGCTCACCTGCCGCGCAATCTGGATGCCCACCGCTTCCTGCGCTTCATTGGTCGAACCGGCAATGTGCGGCGTCAGGATTACATTTTCCAGATTGAAGTACGGCGAGTCCTTCAGCGGCTCGCTGGTAAAAACATCCAGCGCCGCGCCAGCCACCTGGCCGGACTTCAACGCCGCCAACAGCGCTTCGTCCTGCACCAGTTCGCCGCGCGCGCAGTTGATGATCCGCACGCCCTTCTTCATCGTCGCAATCGAAGTCGCGTTGATCAGCCCCTCGGTCTGCGGCGTCAGTCCCACATGCAGCGTCAGGTAATCCGCGCGACGGAACAATTCGTCCAGCGGCGCCAGCTCCACATTGTTCTCGCGAGCCACTGCCGGAGAAACAAACGGATCATAGCCAACCACCGTCATGCCGAATGGCAGCGCACGGCGCGCCACTTCCATGCCCACGCGACCCAGCCCCACAATGCCCAGCGTCTTGCCGCGCAGTTCCACACCCTGCAGCGATTTCTTTTCCCACTTGCCGTTGTGCATCGTGCTGTTGGCCTTCACCACCTGCCGCGCCATTGAAATCATCAGGCCCAGCGTCAGTTCGGCCACCGCAATCGCATTCGCGCCCGGCGTGTTCATCACCACAATGCCGCGGTTGGTTGCCGCCTCGGCGTCAATGTTGTCCACGCCAACGCCAGCGCGCCCAATCACCCGCAGCTTCGGTGCAGACTCCAGCAGCTTCGCATCCACCTGCACTGCTGAACGGACCACCAACGCATCCGCGTCCGCCAGTTCCGCTTCCAGTCCCTTTGCCAGCTGGTCGTGCGTCAACACGTTCCACTCCGGCTGTTCCTTGAACACGGCCAGCGTTGCCGGACTCACCTTTTCTGCCAATACAATTTTCATGACTCTCTCCGTCTACTTGCCGCTGTTAATTTTGTCGGCGTAGACCTTCTGTGCCGCAATCAACGCCTTGCCGAATTCAAATCCCTTCAGCTTCAGCGTGCCCACGGCCACCTGTTCCAACGCGCCAATCAGCGCAATCGTGTCCATGTAGTCAAAAAATCCCAGGTGTGCGATGCGGAAGATTTGTCCCTTCATCTCTCCCTGGCCATTGGTGATCACCGCGGCAAAGCGCGACTTCAGGTCCTTCACAATCACGCCTGAATCCACACCCTCCGGCGGCAACACGGCCGTCGCTGCCGAGGCCGGCGAGTCCGGAGCAAACAACTTCAGCCCCATCGCCTGCACTGCCGCGCGAGTCATCGCAGAAATCGTTTCGGCATTTTCCACCAGCTGGTAGCGTCCCTTGGCCAGATCGCCGCCGCCCTGCGCGGCAATGTAATCCAACGCTGCGCCCAGCGCGGCAATCAATGCCACCGCCGGCGTGTACGCGCTCTCGCCGTTCTTCGCGTTCTTGCGTTCCTTGCGCAGGTCAAAGTAGTACCGCGGATTATAAGTTCCTTCCATCCGCTCCCACGCGCGTTCGCTCACTGCCAGATAGCTCAGCCCCGGCGGAATCATTACCGCCTTCTGCGAGCCGCCCACCAGCACATCCACGCCCCACGCATCCATGTCCAGATGCGTCGTGCCCAGACCGGTGATCGCGTCCACAATCAGCATCGCTTCGCTGCCGGATTCATGCAGCAGCTTCGCCACGCCCTGCACATCGTGCCGCACCGCAGTGGAGGTTTCCGTCGCCTGCATAAACACCGCGCGCGTCTCCAGCTTCAACGCAGCCTTCACATCTTCCAGCTTGAAGGTCTTGCCATACTCCGCGCTCACCAGGTCCACCTGGCAGCCGAAGGCCTTCGCCAATGCGCTCCACCGCTCGCCGAATTTACCGGCGCTCAGCACCAGCACGCGGTCGCCCGGAGACGTCAGGTTGCTCACGCTGGCTTCCATCGCGCCCGTTCCCGAGCTCGAGAGCAGAATCACGTCATTCTTGGTGCCCACAAATTCCTTCATCTGCGCCAGCACTCGCGTATACAGCGCGCGGAACTCCGGCGTGCGGTGATGAATGTCCGCCGCAGCCATGGCAAATTGTGCCGCGGGCAGCAGCGGCGTCGGTCCGGGGGTAAACAGCCTTGTTTTGCGAATCATTGTCTCGTGTCCCTTCGTATTCTCTTCGAGTCCAGTTTCCAGTTCTCTCACCATCTATTGTATCGGGCTGACGACCCTCGCGCAGCCGCTCTATAATAGAGAGATTAACCGTTGTTGCAGGATGAAACTCCGCTTCCGCTGCCTGTTGCATTTCGCAACCGTTGCCGGATGCAACCCATCACCGCAACGCCAAGGATCCCATGCCCATACTCGACGAAATCAACGCCGGCATCATCACCGCCATGAAGGCACACGACGACCTCCCGCTGCAGACCCTGCGCATGGTCAAGTCCGCCATCAAAAGCAAGGAAATCGACAAGCGCGCCCCGCTCACCGACGCCGAGTCCGTCCAGACCCTCACCACCCTCATCAAGCAGCGCCGCGAATCCGCCGAGGCCTTCACCAAAGGCAACCGCCCCGAACTCGCCGCCAAGGAACTGGAAGAAATCACCATCATCGAGCGCTACCTGCCCAAGGCCGCCGGCAATGACGAAATCATTCCCCTCGTCGCCGCCGCCCGTGCAGAACTCGAAGCCGCCGGAACCAAACTCACCCCGCGCGACATGGGCACCCTGATGAAAGCCGTCCAGGCCAAAATCGCCGCCGCCCAACTCCGCGCCGATGGCAAAGCCGTCAGCGAACTGGTCAAAACCGAACTGGCAAAATAGCTCCTTCGCCTCTACACCATCACCCTGAGCAAAGCGAAGGGCCCTGCGGTTGCCATTAAGTTGTCATTCCGGTTGCCTTTAAGTTGTCATTCCGGTTGCTTTTGAGTTGTCATTCCGGTTGCCTTTAAGTTGTCATTCCGCAGCGCAGCGAAGGAATCTGCTTCTGTCCTTCCCTGTTCCCTGAACCCGCCCCCTGCCTTTCGGCGTATCCTGTCCGCAAGGAGGCACACCATGTCTTCACGCACTCTCTACCTCGGCAAACTCCTCGGCATCTTCTGTCTCATCATCGGCCTCGCCATGGTCCTCGACCGCGACCCCTTCATCACCACCATCACCGCCCTGCTCAACTCGCCGCCGATGGTCTACATCATCGCCCTCTTCGCCCTCGCAGTCGGCATCGCCATCATCCTCGCCCACAACATCTGGGACCAGGGCCTGCTCGCCGGCCTCATCACCCTCATCGGCTGGCTCTCCCTCGCCAAAGGCGCGCTGCTGCTCTTCCTGCCCAACACCGCCGCAAGCAGCTTCTACCTCGGCAGCCTCCACTACGCGCAGCTCTTCTACCTCTACGCCGCCATCGACATCGCCCTCGGCCTCTACCTAACCATCACCAGCTTCCGCTCCGCCGCCGCGTCTTAAACTCAAACGCCCCACATCCTCATTTCGATGTGGGGCGTTTGGAATGAAATATTTCTCAGGCAGATTTTGAAGCGTTCGCTACCCTATCCATATTCGTCTCTAAATACGCTATCAACTCAGGATTCAGTAATCTCGTCGGTATATAGATACCCAGCAACATATCCGTGCGTAACACCCAAACTAACTTACCCCCTAAATCAATGCCACCAACTGAAATTTTTCTGCGCTGGCTTCCACAATGCGCTGCCGTCCATGTCCCGGATTGCTCACATAGTGCGTCTGCAGCAGACCAAATGTCTCCAGCTTCGCAATGTCGCGGCTCACCGCGCGGGTATCGCGCTTCAGGTTGCTGGCCAGCAGAGAAACTGTAACGCCTTTCTGCCGCGCGGCCCGCAGCAAACGGATCCGTTCCACCGACAAAATCTGTGCCATGTCGCCGGGGTTCTCAAAGGTAATCGTCACTTCGGCCGGCAGGGCTTCGCCGCGGTCCAGCTTGCGCGCATTCTCCCGCGCTCGCGCGAAGAATCCCTCTTTGCCATCGGTCAGTATGCGGACTTTATTTTTTCTTGCCATCCTGCCTCCATAACTCTTCCACTTCTGCCTGAAAGCGGTCTACCAATTTTTCATAACTGGAAAATTCCACTGGCTCAACTCGTCCCATCACATGCCGGTGATGTTCTCCATGACTGTTGTCGTATCCCAGCACTCGTCCGTTATCCACGCCGCAAACGCGAGTGTTGATATACGCCAGGCTGTACTTGATGACCGCTTGCCCCTGATACCAGACTTCTTCCTTCAAAATCCCGCCCAGTTGTTTCCCGGTCAGGTATGAGGTCTGGTCAATACGCTTTTCAAGTTTCCCGGTAACTCTCGAAGCCTTCCCGGCTTTCTTCATCGTGCGGCTCCGACTACAGATAGGATACTACACATCCTCTCTGAAGCTTGTCGAATTCTACAGAATTTCCCGCCCCCTACTCCCGCTCCACCTTAACAAAACAACCCTCCGGCAAACTCCCGCCCAGCAACTCCACCCGCCCGTCCTTCACCACGCCGCGCAGCACGCGCTCCGCCTTCGGGTACGGAGTCGCCTTCGTCACCACAGCACTCGCCCGTCCCATTCCCCCGCGGTTCATACCGCGGTCCATCGCCAGATTCGCCAGCCGGTCCGCGTCCTTGTTCTTGTGCCGCAGCGCATGGGTAATCTCAAACTTCTCCAGCTTCGCAATCCGCCGCCGCGCCTCGTCGAACATTGGCTTCAGGTCGGGGCTGGCCACCTTGTACTTGCCCTGGATCTGCTTCACCATCAACTCGCTGTCGCTCACCACTCGCAGCCGCCGATGCCCCTGCGCCAGCGCCCACTCCAACGCCGCCAGCAACGCGGCATACTCCGCCACATTATTGCTCTTGATCCCAATAAACTCGCTCAACTCCGCCAGCGGAGCTCCATTGGCCGCCGTCACCGCCACGCCATACCCCGCCGGCCCCGGATTTCCCCGCGACCCGCCATCGGTATGCGCCGTCACCCACTCGCCGTCCTCCGCGCCAAACAACCCTGTCTGCCCCGCTTTTGCCGTCATGCCGCTAGTGTACCCGCTCGCCCAATTTTCCCGCCCCCGCCGCTATCGTTCCCCTGCCCGCAGCGTCATAAATACAGCAGTTTCTATACCAAGACCCGGGGAGGGGACGCGGAATGCAGGCAGATTCGCTCCGCATCATGCCATCGAACCAACGTAGCGCCTGCGGCAAACTGGCATTCGCCGGCCGCAATCACGTGCTCGCGGCCGCGCTGGCTTCTTCGCGCCATCAAACCCCGCTCGACATGCTTCTCCACTCCGCCCAGCCAGACCCGGCAAAGCCCCCCCGCTTGGCGTTAGAATCCCCCTTACGGATGTCCAACGGCACACGCACCAAATCTGAAGCGCAGATCCAGCAACGGGCGGAAGACACAGAACTCATCCGCGAGGCCCAGGCCGGCTCGCGCACCGCGTTCGATGCCCTCGTTCGTCGTTATGACCAGGCCGTCATCCGCCTCGCCATGCACATCACCGGCTCCGAGCAGGACGCGCAGGACATCCACCAGGAGGCCTTCATCAAGGCCTACAAGCACCTCAACAATTTTCGTTTTGAGTGCTCTTTCTATACGTGGATGTACCGCATCGTCACCAACCTCTGCCTCGACCATCTCCGCCGCCGCAAGTCGCGCCGTGAAGACCCCGCCGTCATGCTCGACTCCAACGGCGAGGAGATGGACCTGCTCACCAACATCACCGACAACCGCTCCATGGCCAATCCCGAGCGGGAGTTCGAACGCAATGTCCTCGGCGACCGCATCGCCGCCGCGCTGGAAGACCTCACCCCGCGCGAACGCATGGTCTTCGAACTCAAGCACTATCAGGGACTCAAGCTCCGCACCATCGGCGAAATGTTGAACACCTCGGAAGAGACCGCAAAAAACACCCTCTTCCGCGCAACCCGCAAGCTCCGCACCCGCCTGCAGGAGCTTCGTTCATGAACAACACGGCGGGAACACTGATCCACGGTTTCAATTTCGAGGTCACACCATGAACTGCAACACGGCGCAACACCATATCGTGCTGTATCTCTACGGCGAGCTTTCCGACGAAGCCTCGCACGCGCTCGAGTCTCACCTCGCAGAGTGCGACGCCTGCCGCCGCGAAGTCCAGGTCGTCCAGGCGCTGCAACACGCCATGACCCTCGCCGCACCCGAGGAGCCTTCCGCCAACCTGCTCACCCGTTCGCGCATCTCGCTCGACGACGCCCTCGACACCCTGCCACCGCGTTCCCCGCTCGACCGCGTCCGCACCTTCATCTTCAACTGGGGCGCGCAGCTGCGTTCCGCTCCCGTCCTCGCCGGTCTGCTGATGGCCGCCGGATTCGGCGCCGGCCACGTTACAGATTCCATCCGCGCCGCGCACAATCCGCCGCACTCCACCATCCAGCTTTCCAGCCAGGCCAACGGCACCATCGCCAACGTCACCGGCATCATTCAAACGCCGAACTCTGAAGTCGTGCAGGTGAATTACAACCGCGTCATTCCAGAAAGTCTGCAGGGTTCGCTTGATGACCCGCAGGTCCGCCAGCTTCTCCTGCTCGCCGCCCGCAACCACACCGCCGGCGCGCATGACGACTCCGTCGGCCTGCTCGCCAATGAGTGCCGCGAAGGCCACGAGTGCGGCAATGACGACGCCGGCAACCCCATCCGCAACGCGCTCATGGTCGCCCTGCGGTATGACAAGTCCTCCAGCGTTCGCCTCAAGGCGCTCAACGGTCTGCAGCCCTACATCGCACAGGACAGCCGCGTCCGCGACGCCGTGCTCGATGCCATCATGCATGACGATAGCGCAGCCGTCCGTTCGCAGGCCATCGCCCTCATCACGCCCGTCGGTGCAGACTCCAGCGTGCAGGCCGTGCTCCACACCGTTTCACAGCAGGATGATAGTCCCGCCATCCGCGACGCATCGGTAAAGTTGCTCCATCAATCATCGGGAATTCAGTAGGCCATGCAACATTGCAATCTTTTTGAGGAGACGCAGTATGAGCACCACCAAAGCCACTAGGAAGATGAATCGCAAATCCATCACCGCCGCAGCCGTCGTCTGTCTGCTCGCCATCTCGCCCGCTCTCCGCGCGCAGATGCCCGCAGACATCACGCCCGGCATGCAGAACATGTACTCGCACAACCAGGGCTACCTCGGCGTCGACATTCGCGACATCGCCGATGAACAGGTCTCCGCGCTCAAGCTGAAAGATTCGCACGGCGCGGAAATCACCACCGTCGACCATGACGCACCCGCCGGCAAAATCGGCCTGCGCGAGCATGACGTTGTCCTGCAGGTGAACAAGCAAGTCGTCGACAACGCCGACCACTTCCGCCGCATCATGCATGACATTCGCGCCGGCAAAACCGTCACCCTCATCATCAGCCGCGACGGTCAGCCGCAGACCTTCACCGTGCAGCTTGCCAACCGTGCCGACGTCGAACGCCGCGCCTGGGACCAGCACTTCGTCGTGCCCGGCCCGCCGCCCGATGACGACAACCCACCGCCTCCGCCCAGCAGCAGCTACCGCGGCAACAGCTTCGCCGGCGGCGGCATGGGCAGCGGTTTCTCCGGTGGCGGCGCCATGTTTGACGCGCCCCTCATCGGCCCGCACTCCACCTACACCGGCGCCATGCTCGAACCCGTCGGCCAACTCGCCGATGTCTTCGGCGTCAAGCCCGGCCTCGGCCTGCTCGTCAGAAATATTGACGCCGACTCCCCCGCCGCCACCGCCGG
>CAIZGA010000372.1 GCA_903932385.1 uncultured Acidobacteriota bacterium | reverse complement strand
CATTATCAGTCCGGTCGGCCACGACACCGTCTTTACCATCAGCATTGCCGTCGTGTATAAGTTGCCCGTGGGGATGCGCAGGCATTAATGGGCTGGGGCTGACGTCGTCGCCGTTCCAGGAACCCTGGTCGAAGGTGAAGGAGGCGAAGCTGGCTGCGGTGACGCCGTGGATGGCGGCGACGCGCTGTTCAATTTGCTGATAGAGCGCAATGAGGCGGGGTTCAGAGTCCTTGTAGCCGATGGAGCTTGGGTCGATGTTGAGAAGGAGGACATTTTGTTTGTTGAAACCGAGCTCGACATTGTTGAGGTTAGCCAGGCTGTGTACGAAAAGCCCGGCGCCGACTAACAGGACGAGAGAGAAAGCGACTTGCGTGATGAGCAGGCCGCGGGCGAGCGGACTGTTATTGCCGGAGTTTTGCGGACTGCGGCCGTCTTTGAGGGATTCGACGAGTTCGAGTTTTGTGGCACGGAGTGCGGGGAGGGTCCCGAAAAGGAGCGCGGTGGAAACGGTGACAGCGAGTGTGAAGAGCAGGAGACGCAGGTGGATGTTGACGTCGAGCGGAAGTGTGTCCGGACCGGTGGAGATCAAGCGGAGGAGGAGATGGTTTGCTATGACGGCGATGAAGATACCGAGTGCTCCCCCAGCGATGGCGAGCAGAAGACTTTCGGTCAGAAGTTGGCGGATAAGACGGGAGCGCTTTGCGCCGAGGGCCTGACGGACGGCAAACTCGCGAATACGGCCAGTGGAGCGGGCGAGGAGAAGATTGGCGATGTTGGCGCACGCGATGAGGAGAACGATGCCGGTGAGAGAGATGAGGATTTGCAACGGCTGAGAGAACTGGGCGCGGAGGCCGGAAAGTCCAGTAGCGATGGGAGTGAGCGGGACGTTGGTATTGTGGAGGTCGATGAGGTCTTTTTGCGTGACGTGCGAGTCGACGTAGCTGAGCCAGATTTGATGGAAGATGAGATTGACGTTGGCGGTTGCCTGGGCGAGTGAGACGCCGGGTTTAAGGCGGCCGATGATGTAGTGCGCCTCGGTGCGTTTGTCGGAATACATGCCGCGGTAGAGGGGCGGTACAACGCCGAGCATAGACATGGGGACCCAGATGTCGGGACGCTGGCCGACAGTGGTGCCGAAGAATTCGGCAGGCGCGACGCCGACAATTTCGAAGGTGGTGTCGCCGAGTTTGATGCTGTGGTTGAGGACATTGGGATCGTGGGCGAGCGCGGTGGTCCACCAGGCATAGCTGATGACGGCGACGGGATGATTGCCTTCGGTAGCGTCGTCAGCTTCAGTAAGGGCGCGGCCGATGAGGGGCTGGACGCCGAGGGTGGAAAAGTAATTACCGGAGACGCCCTGAACGGTCATGGGCTGGGTTTGAGCCTGATTGTCGATGTGGCCGAAGACGGAGTTGGACATACTGCAGATGGCGGCTACGTCGCTGAAGACGGAGTTGCTTTTCTGTAGTTCGCGAAAGAAGGGATAGGAGTAGAGTTCGGTGTCGGCCCAACTGTCGCTACTACCGGACCAGGCGGCTGTTCCGAGGAGGACGAGTTGATTGGGCTGCTTGACGGGCAGATTGCGCAGAAGGATCGCGTCGAGGAAGCTGAAGATGGCCGTGTTCGCGCCGATGCCAAGAGCCAGCGTGAGTATGGCCGTGATGGCAAAGCCGGGAGCTTTGCGCAGCTGCCGAAATGCGTATCGTGCATCCTGTAAGAAAGCGCCGAAGAACCTTGCGATTGTTTTCATCATCATTCTCCTCATCAATCAACGCCGTTAATTCGGCACCGAAAACCAGGGCAAGGCGAAGAACATCAATGCGTACGTGGAGCGTGGCTATGCCTGAATGTCTGCGAGTAGACGGGCGAGTTCACCTTCAGCAACAACCTTGCCGTCGAAGAGATGAATCTGGCGTTCGGCATGGGCTGCAAAACGTGGATCGTGTGTGACCATGCAAATGGTGGCGCCTTCCTGATGGAGTTCCTGCAGGAGCTTCATCACGGCCTCGCCATTCTTTGAATCGAGATTGCCGGTGGGTTCATCAGCGAGCAGGATGGAGGGTGAACCGGCGAGAGCACGGGCAACGGCGACGCGCTGTTGCTGACCGCCTGAAAGCTGTGCGGGATAATGCCGCATGCGATGCGCCATGTTGACGCGTTCTAGCGACTCAAGCACACGGCGCTTGCGTTCGGCGTGCGGCATGCCGGCGCGATAGGTAAGCGGGAGCTCAACATTTTCTTCGACGGTGAGATCGCCGATAAGGTTGAAGCTCTGGAAGATGAATCCTATTTCCTGATTACGGATGCGCGAACGGTCAGCGAAATTCAGGTTCGCAACTTCGCGTCCATTGAGCTGATAGCGGCCGCTGGTGGGAGTATCGAGCAAGCCGATGATGGAGAGCAACGTGGATTTGCCGCAGCCAGAAGGGCCGGACATGGCGACATACTCACCGCGATCGATAGAGAGGTGGATGCCAGAGAGTGCGTGAGTCTCAATCTCGTCTGTGTAGAAAACCTTGGTGAGATTATCAATTTCGATAATTGCTTCGGACATCCTGTTATCTCCTTAGAAGAACCTTGATTGATTTGCAGTTATTCCAGACGTATACGGTCGGTTGAATCCCAGCGAGACATGTCAGACAGGATGACTGTGTCGCCTTCTTGCAACCCTTCGATAATTTGAATGCTGTTGACCGACGCTTTGCCAACCTTGACGGGCACGCGCACGGCGTATTTTCCATCTTGAGAAACTTTGAACAGGCTGATGGTGCTGTTCTCATTGCCGAAAGCGGGACGACCAACGAAGAGGACGTCAGTCATGCGGTCGAGATCGATGGTGCCGTCGACACTGAGGTCAGGCCGTGCACCCTGTGGCAGTGCACCATTCAGTTCCACATCAACAGTGACAGTGCCATTGAGGACTGCGGGGTCGATGCGGGTGACTATGCCACTGATGACTCCATTGTGCGTATCGATTTCAGCGGGCTGGCCAATCTGAATATCGCGCGCCTGCGTTTCAGCAATCTTAAGGGATGCCTTGAGTTGGTCAGGCTGAACGATTTTTGCCAGTGAGGTGCCGGCGGTAACATGTGCACCAACCTGCAGAGGATTTCCAGTGGAGATGTCGGGCAGGTCTGCGAGGACGCCTGCTATGCCGGCACGAACCGTGAGCGAGTCGAGATCCTGCTGCTTGAGGTTGGCAAGTGCGCGAGCCTGATCGACCTTAGCCTGCTCGACGGCCAACTGCGTGACGAGGGCCTTCTCATTGATGTCAATTTTCTGGCCGGAAAAATTCGTCCTTGTCTGCAAAGCATCGGACTTGGACTTCGAATCGGAATATGCCTGTCCGCTGAT
>CAIZGA010000371.1 GCA_903932385.1 uncultured Acidobacteriota bacterium | reverse complement strand
GCCTCATAGACCTTGATGCGCGGTGCGCGGCCCTTCACCGTGATTGACGAAGGCTACGCGAACAACAAATTATTTGGCGACATGGCGTCGGTTGCGGAAAAGATTCGCGCGCGCAATGTGCGGCCGGGGTTGTGGATTCGACCGTTGCGGGCCGATGCAAGCGCGACGAAAAGCTGGTTGATGCCGGCGGCGCGCGGCGGACGCAGGCCGGACAATGAACCCGCGTATGACCCGACAAATCCCGAGGGACTGGAAGCGGCGCTGGCCGTGGTGCGGCAAGCTGCGGCGTGGGGATACGAACTCATCAAGCATGACTTTACAACCTACGACCTGCTGGGCCAGTGGGGATTTACGATGGGTGCGTCACCGGCGATGGACGGTTGGAATTTTTATGATGGTACGCGTACGTCGGCGGAAATCATTCGCGATTTTTATGCGGCGATGCGCAAGGCTGCGGGCGCGGAGAAAATCATCCTTGGCTGCAATACGGTGCTGCACCTGGGCGCGGGAATTTTTGACACGCAACGCACCGGCGATGATGTGAGCGGACGCGATTGGTCGCGCACGCGAAAGATGGGCGTGAACACGCTGGCTTTCCGGCAGCCGCAGCACAACATCTTCCACGTGAATGATCCCGACTGCGTGCCGCTATCGGCGAAGATTCCCTGGACGCTGACAGGGCAATGGTTGCGCGTGGTAGCGGGCAGCGGTACAGCGCTGATTGTTTCTCCGGAAGCCGGCAGCGTGGGTGCGGAACAGAAGGCAGCGCTGCGAGATGCATTTGCGGAGTTGGCGGCGGGCGGCGCGACAGCCGAGCCGACAGACTGGATGGAGACGATTACTCCGGAGGCGTGGCGGAGGAACGGCAAGACCGTTCGATACAACTGGACCGAGCCGGAAGGGGCGAACCCTTTCTAGTAGCTGAGGAACCTTTGGCGATTATTTCCGCACTGGACGCAGAAATTTTGACGGAAATCGAATATCACCATTCGTTGTAGTGGCGCGGACCGACACCTATCCTTATAGATAGTTGGAGGAAGTGATGCCGGTTGTGCCAATGCAAAAAATTCTGCAGGACGCGTTTGCGAAACGCTACGGCGTGGGCGCGTTCAATATTGTGGACAGCGTGACCATGCAGGCGGTGCTGGAAGCGGCAGCGAAGATGCGTTCGCCGGTAATCATTCAGGTCTCTGTAAAAACTGTAAAAGTGATGGGCGCGAAAGTGCTGCGCGCGATGTTTGCCGAGATGGCTGCGCGGTTTGATATTCCTGCGACGCTGCACCTGGACCACTGCCCTGATCGCGCTGTGATTGAAGATTGCGTGGCCGCAGGTTGGGACTCGGTGTTGTTCGACGCTTCCCTGCTGAGCTACGAAGAAAATCTGAAGCAGACGCGCGAAGTGGTGGAGCTAGCGCATCGGCACGGCGTTGCCGTTGAAGGCGAATTGGAAGCCATCCACGGCGTGGAAGATGGCGTGGGCAGCGAGAGCGAGGGCGCGGCAGTCGCGTTGGAAGATGCGGTGCGATTTATTCGCGAGACGAAGCTCGATAGCTTTGCACCGGCCATCGGCACGGCGCATGGCGTATACAAAGGCGAGCCGAAGATTAATTTTGAACGTGTCAGCGAGATTGTGGCGGCGGAGCCGGTGCCGATTGTGTTGCATGGCGGCACTGGATTGAGCGATGTTGTTTTCCGCGATTTGATTGCGCGCGGCGCGGCCAAGGTGAATATCTCCACACAATTGAAAATTACTTTTTGCGATGGCTTGCGCGGTTATCTGGAAACACATGCGAGTGAACATGATCCGCTGAAACTGTTGAATGCGGTGCGCGGCGATGTGACAGAGATGGCTGCGGGCTACATGAAAATTTTCGGCAGTGAAGGTCGCGCATGAGCGGCAAGGCCTTGCTGTTTGATTGCGACGGCGTGCTGGCCGACACCGAGCGGTATGGGCATCTGCCGGCCTTCAACCGCATGTGGCAGGAGTGCGGCGTGGCATGGCAGTGGTCTGCGATAGAGTACGGCTGCAAGCTGCGGATTGGCGGCGGCAAGGAGCGCATGGCGAGTTTGTTTGACGACCCGACATTTCGCGCGGCAGTGGCAGTGCCCGACGACGCGGCGGCACGCAAAGCGCTGCTGGCGGATTGGCATGAACGCAAGAGCTGCATCTACCGCGAGATTATTGAAAGCGGCAGCATACCGGCGCGTGCTGGAGTGAAGCGCATTGCCGAAGAAGCGTTGCAGGCGGGATGGTTGCTGGGCGTTGCCTCTACTTCAGCGCAGAGTTCTGTAGATGCCGTGCTGCGCCATGCGATGGGTGCGGAGTTGGCGAAGAAGTTTTCCATCGTGCTGGCCGGAGATATTGTCGCGAAGAAGAAACCATCGCCGGAAATTTATCTGCTTGCGGCAGAGCGGTTGGGCGTGGATGCGAACGAATGCGTAGTGATTGAGGATTCCGCCAACGGGTTGACGGCGGCGAAAGATGCGGGCATGCATTGCATTGTGACGGTGAGCAGCTACACCGCTGATGAAGATTTTTTGCGCGCGGAGTTGGTGGTGAGTTCGCTGGGAGATCCAGGTGGCGAAGTTTGCCACGTGATTGCCAATCGCAGCCACGCAACGCCAGGTGCGTGGGTGTCGATTGCTGATGCGGAACTTGTACTCGCAGGAGTGACGCAATGAGCGCGGCGGCGATGCCAATCAATACCGACCCGCGCGCATTTCGGCGGGCGCAGTGGCGCATTCTGCTGCTGGTGATGTTGTTCACGCTCTTCCTCTACACGGGCCGGCAGAATTTTGGCTTTGCTGCCGCCGGCATGCAACATGAGTTGGGCCTGAGTGCGACGGCACTGGGATTTTTCAACGCGGCGTTGTTGGTGGGCTACGGCATTGGGCAAATCATCAACGGCAACCTGGGCGATATTTACGGTGCGCGACGCATGGTGATGATTGGCGCGCTGATTTCAGTCGCCTGCAATTGGATGGTGAGCGTATCGCACAGCTTTACGCCGGCGGTGATTTTCTGGGGCATCAATGGCATGGCACAGGCGACCTCGTGGCCGGCCATCAACCGCGTGTTGGCGAACTGGTGGCAGCGGCGCGAACGCGGCAAAGCCATTGGGCTGTATTTGCTGGCCTGCGGCGCATCGGGAACGATTACGTACCTGCTTTGCATCCTGGTGATTCACCGGATGGATTGGCGATGGATTTTTCGGCTGCCGGTGTTGCTGATGATACCGGTGGCATCTGCGTATTTTATTTTTGCGCGCAATCGGCCGGAGGAGATGGGCTTTGCGCCGCTGCCGGCGGAGTCGCACACGGGTGCGGTTGTGGTGCTGCAGGAAAATTGGCGCGAACGTTATTGGCGCGTGATGACGAATCGTCCCTTTCAGCTGGCGTGTGTTTCCATCGGCTGCGAAAACATGGCGCGTTACGGATTGCTGGGATGGGTGCCGCTGTATTTTCTGGGCAGCGCAGCGAAACACGGCACAGGAAGTTTGTGGACCACGCTGGCGTTGCCGGTGGGCATGGCGGTGGGCGCGTTGACGGCGGGGCTGATTACCGACAAGTGGTTCCCCGAACGACGCTGCCGCGTGGTGGTGTTGTATCTGTTGCTGGCTGCGGCGGGCGCGTTGCTGTTGGGAATTATCCCGACGGGAAATATATTTCTGGCGATGGCTTTGCTGGCAACGACGGGATTCTTTGTCTACGGCCCGCAGGCAACGTACTGGGCGCTGTGCCCTGAACTGGTTGGACGCGAACGCGCGGGCACGGCCACAGGTTTGATGGACGCGAGCGCGTACGGGCTGGCGGCGCTGGGTCAGGTGTTGATTGGCTGGGTGATTGATTTGACGCATACCAACGCAGCGGCATTCGTTGTGATTGCCGCCGCCTGCGTGTTGGGAGCAGTAGTGATTCTGCCGGTGAAGAAATGAAAAAAGAGACGACGCGAGGTACAGGTCTTATGGAGGAACTGATGACAACGTCACTGGCCGCTGTGTTCACAAGCCCCGGCGCACCGCTGGAGATGCAGAGCTTTCCTTTGCCGACACTGAATGGCAGCGAGGCGCTGGTGAAGATTGAATGCGCAACAATTTGCGGCAGCGATCTGCACAGTTATTTCGGTCGTCGGCACACGCCCATCCCCGGAATTCTTGGCCACGAGATGGTGGGTGAAATTGTTGCCGCCGGTCCCGATGGCGCGAGCGATTACCACGGTGTGCCGCTTGTGATTGGCGATCACGTCACTTGGTCGATGGTGTGGAGCTGCGGGAAATGTTTTTATTGCAGCCGCGGGTTGCGATCGAAGTGCGAGAAGCTGATGAAGTTTGGGCATGAGCCGATCACGCCGGGTCGCGAATTGCTGGGCGGCATGGCGGAGCATTGTTATCTGCCGGAAGGCACGGCGATATTTCGCGTACCGAAAAATTTGCCGCATCAGGTGGCCAGCCCGGCCAACTGCGCGACGGCCACGGTGGCTGCTGTCTATCGCAATGCGGGGCCGGTGGCTGGTGAAACCATTGTTGTCCACGGCGCGGGCATGCTGGGAGTGACGGCCTGCGCGATGGCGGCCAGCGGCGGGGCGGCGCGGGTGATTGTGATTGAACCCGATGCGCGGCGGCGGCAGATGGCGTTGCGATTCGGCGCGGATGTTGCCATCGACAGCACAAAGGATGCGCAGGTCATTGCGGCGGAAGTGAAGTCGGTGACTGAGGGACGCGGTGCGGATGTGGGTCTGGAGTTTGCCGGCTATCCCGAGTCGATCGAGTTGGGGATTTCCCTGCTGCGGATGGGCGGTCGATTTGTGATGGCGGGGGCAACTTTCCCCAGTCGATTTGTGCAGCTGGATGGCGAACAACTGGTGCGCCGCATGATTCGCATCACCGGCGTCTACAACTACATTCCCGAAGACCTGGAAGCGGCGTTGGAATTTTTGTCGCGTACGGTGGACAAGTTTCCTTATACGGAGTTGGTGGGTGCGATTTTCCCGCTGCGCAGCGTGAACATGGCCATTGCCTTTGCAGAGAGCGAGCGTCCGCCGCGTGTGGCGCTGGTTCCGTAAATCAAATTTTAGAGATGCAGTGAAAACATCAGGAGAAAAAATGAGCGTGAGCAATAACGAAATTCGCGGAGTGATTTTTGATATTTCCGGCACGGTGCTGGACTACGGCAGCCGCGCACCGGTGGTGGCGTTTGTGGAACTGTTTGCGCGGCACGGCGTGCAGATTACCGAAGAAGACGCGCGGCGGCCGATGGGCAGCCACAAGATTGACCACATCCGCACGCTGCTGGCGGATGCACGCATCGGCGGCGATTGGCAGAAACACGACGCCGGACTGCCGGTTGAAAGAGGCCTCGTAGATCTCTACAAAGAATTCACCGCGATACAGCTGGAAATTATTCCACGGCATTGTGATGTGATTCCCGGCGTGCTGGAAGTGACGGCGGAGTTGCGCAAGCGCGGCATTAAATTTGCGAACACCACCGGCTATGACACCTTCATGATGGGTGACCTGATGAAGCTGGCAAAAGATGGCGGGTATGAACCGGAGTTCTGGGTATGCCCCGACATGGTGGGCAAGGGCCGGCCGGCGCCGTGGATGGCGTTCTATGCGGCGCAGAAACTCGACGTCTACCCGATGAGCAATTTTGTAAAAGTGGGCGACACGTTGGTGGACATTGCGGAAGCAAAGAATGCCGGCATGTGGTCGGTATCGCTGACGCGCACCGGCAATGAAGTGGGCCTTTCTCAAGCGGAACTGGAAGCGATGAGCCCGAGCGAGCAGCAGGCGCGGATTGATGCGGCGCACAAGAAGCTGGCCACGTTGAGCCCGAACTATGTGATTGAAGGCGTTGCGCATCTGATGCCGGTGATTGATGAAATCAACCAGCGGCTGGCACGCGGAGAAAAGCCGTAATTTTTGTCATGCTTGCGTAACAATTACGGGCGTACACTTTTGCCATGCGGGACCAGAGCCTGAGGGACATTTTTGATGCGCGCCAAACTATGCCCGAGTTTGGCCGTGAGTACAGTTTCTGGTCGCGGCCGGACGGCAAGCTTTTTCTGCAGCATTTCCAGCCGACGCAGATGGTGAGCTACGAACCCCATACCCATTCTGAATATCACGTGGTTGTGTGCCTGGAAGGCGCGGTCACCAAGACGCAGATGGGGCACCACCATGTGATTGAAGCGGGCGAATCCATCATGGGAAATTTTGGCGTGGAGCACGCCAGCAGCTATCGCGTGGGCAGCCGCGGCAGCGAGTCGGTGTGCCTGTCTGTAGACCGAAGGATGATGGAATGCTTTTTGCCGCCCAGTCTAAATGTCCGCGATGCCGGCCAGCGGGTACCGGTATTTCTGGGACGCCTGCAATCGCAAGTGCTGCTGGATTGCGCGCGAGATGTGGCCACGGAGCTGCGCGAACGTCGGCCGGGATATGAACTTGTTGTAGACGGACTGGCGATGCGCATGCTGGTGGAAGCAATGCGTATGTGGCCGGCACACAAAGTGGAAATGTGCGATGTGGACTGGACTCCACGACTACCGCGCCGCGATTTTGTGCGGGCGTATGAGTTCATGCGCTGGTGCCGCAAAGATGAGTTTCGGCTGGACCAGTTGAGCCGCTTGCTGGGCACGAGCGAAGTGCATTTTGCGCGGCTGTTTCGCGCGGCAGCAAAAGAAAGCCCCGCCAGTTTTTTCAATCGGCTGCTGCTGCATCGCAGCGTGGAGATGCTGCGCGACCGGAGCCTCTCCGTAAAGGAAGTGGGCTATGAACTGGGATTCAAAACCAGCAGCCATTTTGTCGCAGTCTTTCGCCGCGAGTTTGGCACAACACCGCAGGGATATCGCATGCGGGAAGTTCTGCCGCAGCAAAATTAATTCCAAATCAATTTCAACCACAGCATCACCACAAGGGAGAAAGCATGGGCCGCAGAAATTCCACGCAGAAAAATTGGTACGCCACAGACAACATCCTGAAGGCAGCGTGTTGCTGTGTGCTGGTAGCCGGAGTTTGGATCACGCTGCAGGCGGCGGCGCAGAGCAGCAGCAATCTGGGCGGCTCCACGGCAGCGGCGGCGCAGAAGCAGGCCGAGGCCGATGACACGGAAACGCCGGTGCGTTCTGTACCGGACCCGGGCGCGATTACCACCAACCAGAGCATCAGCCCGGCAGGCGTGCAGAGCGTGTTTGAAAGCCGCGTCTACGGCATTGCATTCGGCACGGATTCCAAAGTTGTGTACGCAGCTACCAATGCGAAGGGCGGCGCCACAGTCTACAAAATGGATTGGCCGGACAACAAAGTAGTGGAGAAATTGCACGCGACCAGCAGCAACGGCATGCAGTCGCTGGCGTATGACGCCGCGACGAACAACGTGGTGATGACGGGCATGGGCAAGGCCGGCGTGAATCTGGTGCGTGACTGGACATCAACCAAGCCGGATGCCGTTCTGGGCCAGCACCAGATTGGCAGCGTGGCAATCTCCGCAGTTGGCGCGGCCAAACGCTATGCCGTGGTGGCGCTGACGTTTGACGATGCCGCCGGCATTCTCGATCTGGCAACCGGCGCTGTGATTGCGAAAGTGAAGACCGGCATTGCCCCCTTCGGCGTGGTGATTGCTGCCGACAACACAACTGCGTACGTCAGCAACTGGGGCGGGCGTTTTCCCAAAGCCAGCGATAGGACCGCGCCCACGGGCATGACTCCAGGCGCCGACCAGATTGTGATTGATGCGCGCGGCGTGGCGGCATCGGGAACGGTATCGAAGATTGATTTGCAGAGCGGCAAAGTGACAGCGGAAATTGCCGTCGGGCTGCATCCCACCGGCTTGGCGATGGATGCGACGCGGCACCGGTTGTATGTTGCAAACAGCAACTCCGACACCATCTCTGTAATCGACACCAATAAAAATGTTGTGGTGGAAACATTTGCCGTGCAGCCGTTCGCGCGCGATGTTGCCGGTGTTGCGCCGGAGTCGCTGGCGATTTCCGCCGACGGTACGCGGCTGTATGTGGCCTGCGCGGGCATCAACGCAGTGGCCGTGCTGGAACTGACACAGGGTCGGCTGCAGATGGATGGTCTGATTCCGACCGGCTGGTATCCGGATGATGTGGTGCTGAGCGGCGATGGAAAATATCTGGGCGTGGCCACGCTGCTGGGTGTTGGTTCGGGATGGAAGAACGCACCTATCGACAAGACGGGACGCGGCGATTGGCCCACGCAGCACCTGGTAAACGTGCGTTATGTGCATAGCTATCGCGGCACGGTACATGTGGTTGCAGTGCCGGACAAGATGCAGTTGCTGGCGTATACGCGCGCCGTGGCAGAGGACAATCATCTGCCGCTACGGGTGAAGGGTGCGGCCGTGCAGGAAGCGCAACGGCAGAGTGTGCCGTATCCGCTGGCAGGACGCAATGGCGGAGCGTCGCCCATCCAACACATCATCTACGTCATTAAAGAAAACCGTTCTTACGACCAGTACTTCGGCAGCATCGGCGAAGGCAATGGCGACCCGACACTGGACACCTACGGCGACGATGTTCTGCCCAATCAGCGGCAACTGGCGCGTGAGTTTGTGCTGCTGGACAACTTCTACGCCACCGGCGGCAACAGCGCCGACGGCCACCAGTGGCTGACCCAGGCCAGCGAAACCGATTACACCTACTGGCCCGGATACGGTGGCCGCAGCTACCCCGCCGACGGCGAAGATCCGATGGCCGATGCCAGCGGCGGTTTCCTGTGGAATGCGCTGGCCAAAGCAAACAAGAGCTTTATCGATTTTGGCGAGTATGCCGGCAACGGCGTGAATGGCGCGAATCCGGAACCAAAGCTGAAGATTCTTCGCAGCCACATGTTGCAGGAGTTCAAGAACGGCACGCCGTATACCGAGGTGATTAACAATGCTTCGCCGATTGCTTCAATGAATCCTTATCTGGTGAAGGAATTTCCGGGCTGGTCACTGGATGTGCCGGACGTGGTGCGCGCGCAGATGTTTGCCGGCTACCTGAAGAAATGGGAGAAGGCGGACAAGATGCCGGACCTGGTGATGGTGCAGTTGCCGAGCGACCACACGGCGGGCATGAGCCCGGGCTTTTCGACTCCACGCGCGTGCATGGCAGACAATGATTACGCCGTAGGCATGCTGGTGGATTCGATTTCGCACTCGAAGTTCTGGGGATCGACGCTGGTGCTGATTGTGGAAGACGATGCGCAGGCAGGACCGGACCACGTGGACGGACATCGCACGGTGGCGCTCGCCATTAGCCCGTGGATTAAACGCAATGCCGTGGACTCGACCTTCTACTCGCACCCCAGCATGCTGAAGACGATTGAGGAGATTCTTGGCCTGCGCAACATGTCACTGTTTGACCTGATTGCCAACGACATGCGCAACAGTTTCCAGACGACGCCGAACATGACTCCGTATACGGCTGTGGAACCGGCATACTCCATATACACGGTGGCCCCGCCGCTGAAAGCGATGAACGGGCAGTTGCGGCTGGATGCGTTGGCGTCGATGAAGATGGATTTTCATGATCCGGATGCTGCGCCGACCGACCGGCTGAACCATATTCTGTGGCGCGACGCAGTGGGCGGCAACAAGGCCTATCCGAAACTGAAGCAGGCGGTGTTTGCCCCCTTCTCCAACGACCTGAGCGATGACGAAAAAGACAAGATGGCAGCGGAGAAGAAAGGCGATGCCGACGGAAAATAATCGGCGAATGTAAGACATCTGCATTAGCCAATTGCGGCGCGACGGCACTAGAATGCTCCTACCTAGCTTTCCAAACAGGAGCAAACCATGTCACCCAGAAAGACCCAAGCGCCGCAACGGGAATATCCTGTCGCGACCAACCTGAATTTCGAGCCGTGGAAAAAAGCGCCGGCAAAGCTGGCAGCCACGGTCTTCGGCTCTGCACTGCTTTTGACGACGTCACTGTGGGCACAGGCCCCCGGCACGGCTCCTGCAGCCGGTGGAGCCCCAGCAGACCGGCCCCAGCGAGGCGGCGGCAACTACCAACAGCAGCAGGGACCGCCGATTGTGCAGGCAGGCCCCAATTGCGAAAACATCCCCTTCAGCGACCATCCCAAGGCCGAGTTGAACAATGGCCAGGTGAAGGCCGTGGTTTTTCTGCCGGACACCGTCAACGGCTACTATCGCTCCTCGCGCTTTGACTGGGCGGGAGTGATTGGCTGCGTGAGCTACAAGCAGCACACCTACTTCGGCGTCTGGTTCCGGAAGTATGACCCGCTGATCAATGACTCGATTGTGGGCCCGGTGGAGGAGTTCCGCGAGCCGGCCGGGGAGATTGGCTATGACGATGACGCGAACAATGGCCGGTTCATCAAGATTGGCGTGGGAGTGCTGAAGAAGGTGGATGCGAGCGCGTACAAGTTCGGCACTTTCTACCCCATTCTGGACACCGGCACGCGCACCAACAAGGTGAGCTCGCGTTCGGTGACGTCAACGCAGGTGATCCACACCGACTTTGGCTACGCGTACAAGTATGAAAAGACGGTGACGCTG
>CAIZGA010000370.1 GCA_903932385.1 uncultured Acidobacteriota bacterium | reverse complement strand
TCTCGAAGCCCTCGGCGTGCCGGTTTCGCTCGCTCCTGAACGCGCCGCCGATTGCCTGCGCCAGACCGGCTTTCTTTTTCTCCACGCGCCGCAGATGCATCCCGCCATGAAGCGCGTGCAGCCGGTGCGCAAATCGCTTCCCTTCCGCACCGTGTTTAATTTTCTCGGCCCCATGACCAACCCCGCCGGTGCACGTCGCCAGGTGATGGGCGTCTACGCGCCGCAACTGGTGCCGCTGGCCGCACAGGCTCTCGCGCTGCTCGGTGCCACCCATGCCTTCGTCGTTCACGGCGCGCTGGCCGGTACGGAAAACGGTCAGGATGAACTCGCCCTCTGCGGCCCCAGCATGGTGGCCGAAGTGCGCGACGGCATCGTGCATGAGCGTTCGCTCACGCCGGAATCGCTCGGCCTCACCCGCGCCCCGCTCTCCGCACTGGCCGGTGGAGACGCAACGGAAAACGCCGCCATCCTGCGCAGCATCTTCGCTGGCGAAGCGGGCCCGCGCCGCGATGTCGTCCTGCTGAATTCCGCCGCAGCTCTGGTCGCCGGTTCCGCCGCCGCCACGCTCGAAGATGGCATCACCCTCGCCGCCAAAACAATCGACTCCGGCGCAGTGATTACTCTGCTCGAAAAGCTATCGAGATTTTCTTAGCCGCACGATGGCGTATATTTTTTACGGAAGCATGCTGCAGCGGGTAAACTCTGCGGCGGGAGAAAATCAGTCATGCCACACCCACCCAACCGCGAGCTGAAGCTGCCCCCTGAAGCGGAAAACAAATATCGCCAGTGGCTCACGCACCTCAACGACGAATTCACGCGCCACTCCAGCTACGACCTGCGCTCGGAAATTGTTCGCGACGCGCTCTTCCAGATTTATCTCGGCCGCCCGCACGGCGGTCGCTCCAGCGCCACGCTCACCACGGAACTGCCGCTGCTCGTCGTCGCAGAAAGTTTCGACGCGCGCAACGTCACCCTGCCGGCGGAGCATTACGGCGAAGTGGACACGGCTCTCTTTTACCCGCGCAAACCGCTGCTCTATTTCTGGCAGATGTTTGACAACTCCTCGCTCGGCCTCAACCACTGGCTCGGCGTGCACTTCCGCAGCATGCTGGCGCGCCACATCTTCCACCACACGGGAAAAAATATTCGCTTCCACCGCAACGTCATCCTCACCTTCGGCTACAACCTGACGGTGGAGGACGGCGTGCGCGTTTTTGAAAATGTTCGCATCGACGACCGCAACGGCCCCATGACGTTGACTGCAGGCACAGAACTGCGCGAGTCCATCTTCAGCGAATAATTTTTCGTGGAAATTTAAATCTGCGTGTAGATGTCGCGGAAGTCATAGCAGCCGGTGCGGCCCTGCAGCCACTCCGCCGCGCGTACGGCACCCTCGGCAAATCCCCGCCGATTGAACGCCTCGTGTGTAATCACGATGCGGTCCGCCGCGCTCTTCGCTTCCACCACATGCAGCCCGCTGGCATCGCCCACACGGTGCGACGCAATCTCCAGCCCAGCCGTCGCCGCATCGCCTTTTTCCAACGACTGCTGCAGACTAATCGCCGTGCCCGACGGCGCATCCAGCTTGCTGGTGTGGTGCGTCTCTTCAATGGAAAATTTGTAGCCCTTGCCTTTGAGCGCCTTCGCCAGTTGCTCGGCCAGTTGCAGAGTCACCTGCACGCCCAGCGAATAATTTGTGCCGTAGAGCAGGCCCGCCTGTTTGCGCTCGGCCAAGCCGCGCATCTCCGGCAACTGCGCATACCAGCCGGTGGTGCCGATCACCATGCGTGCGCCGGTGGCCAGGCAGGCGCGCATGTTGCCCACCACAGCTTCGGGAGTCGTAAAGTCAATCACCACATCCACGCCCGCCAGCATCGGCGGCGTCAGCGCGGTGGCATTCGCGTTCTCTGCCACATCCAGCGTGTGAACGCTATGTCCGCGCTCGGCGGCAACTTCGGCCACCAGCTTGCCGGTCTTTCCCTGTCCCAGGACAAGTACTCGCATCGCATTCTCCTCGCGTGCCGGTTTTTATTTCGCTGCGGTTTGCAACTTCGCCGTGGTGTCAAAAACTTCCGGATCGGCGTCGGCAAAAAATACTTTGTGCAGCGATCGCACCGCTTCGTCGGCGTCGGCCTCTTCAATCATGAAGCTCATGTTGATTTCACTCGCGCCCTGCGAAATCATGCGCACGTTAATGTGCCGCACCGCGTTGAAGACCTGCGCCGCCATGCCGTGATGTCCGCGAATGTCTTCGCCCACCAGGCAGATGAGCGCCTTCTTGCCTTCGTATTTCACTTCGGCAATCTCGCTCAGGTCCGCGCATATCTGCGGCAGGTGTTCACTCGAATCCACCGTGACCGAGATGCTCACCTCGCTGGTCGAAACCATGTCGATGACCACCTTGTGCTTGTCGAAAATATCAAACACGGCCTTCATGTAGCCGTGCGACATCAACATGCCGGTGGAAACAATGTCGATGATGGTCAGCTTCTTTTTTGCCGCGATGCACTTGAACGGGCTGCGCGAGTGCGGCGCCTCGGCAATAATTTTCGTGCCTTCATTTTCCGCGTTGCGCGAATTCAACACGTAGACAGGAATATTTTTCTGCACCGCCGGCAGAATCGTCGCCGGGTGCAGAACCTTCGCTCCAAAGTAGGCCAGCTCGGCCGCTTCTTCAAAGCTGATGCACTTCACCCGCAACGCATCGGGGCAGATGCGCGGGTCCGTGGTCATAATGCCGTTCACGTCGGTCCAGATTTCAATTGCACCGGCATGCAGACCGCCGCCCACCAGCGCCGCGGTGTAGTCGCTGCCGCCGCGTCCCAATGTGCTGGTCACGCCCGCCGTGGTAGAGGCGATGAAGCCGCCCATCACCGGCGTCTGGTGCTTCTTCACCAGCGGCAACACATGCTCGCGCATCCGCTCTTCAATCAGCTTCGGCTGCGGTACGGCCTTGCCGTGCTGGTCGTCGGTGATGATGCACTTGCGTGCGTCCACATGCACGCCGTCCAGGCCGCGCTGCGTCACATACTCCGCAATGATTTTGCTGGAAAGCCGCTCGCCGAAACTCACCACCAGGTCGCTCGTGCGTAGTGTAATTTCTTCCACCGCCGCAATGCCGCGCAGCAGTTCATCCAGCGAATCAAATTTATTGTTCAGCCATTCCTGCGTGGCAGCGGCAATCTCCGGCTGCAGCAGTTCGGCCGCCGTATCCAAATGCCGCTTGCGCAGTCCCGCGCTGATGCTCAACGCGCCG
>CAIZGA010000369.1 GCA_903932385.1 uncultured Acidobacteriota bacterium | reverse complement strand
TTCAGCGTAAAGCTGGAGTCGGGATCAAAGAGATTGCTGGCAAAGGGTTCAGACTTCAGCATCATGCCTTCGGGCATATGTTCGCGCCAGCTTTCCATCGGCCGGCCGAAAATGCGGGTCTTCAGGTGCGTCTTGCGCAAATGCGCGGCGATGGACAGACCATAGGGTCCTGCTCCGACGATAGCGATATCACAAACGGGGGATTCCATTACTTCTCCAGCCTGTTTAGTTTTTGTGTACATGCTTTGTATGTTCGTTAGTAATACTACGCAACTACATTCAATCGAAATAAGATATAGCTTGAATCCAGCCGATATGTAATACAACCAACGAGTGATGCGGCACACTCACGTATTTGGGGCCCTGTGAAAACTATCCGCAAACCGTCTATCTTCATCGCCTCCAGCAACCGCTGGTCGCTGGCCGCACGCATGGCCATGGCCATGATGCACTATGGCTGCACGGTATCTGCCATCTGCCCGGCAGGGCATCCGCTGCGGTTTCTTACAGGACTCACCAAAATCTATTCGTACTCCGGTCTCGATTCGCTGGGCTCGCTGCGTCGCGCCATCCAACATTCCAAGCCAGACAGAATTCTGCCCTGCGACGACATGGTCGTACTGCAGTTGTATTCTATCCACGCCAGCCATCCAGAACTGCGCCCATTGATTGAAGCTTCGCTCGGCAATCCTGAATTCTGGCCCATTCTGGGCAGCCGCGACCTGCTGCTGCAGGCGGCAGCCGAGGCCGGCATACGTACCCCGCGCAATCAGGCGGTGAAGTCGGTACAGCAATTGGAATCATGGCCGGAAGAGAAGCTGGTGCTGAAGCGTAACGGCACACTCGGCGGTTCCGGCGTCGCAGTCGCGCATGACCGCAAAGACGCTCTCGCTATCTACAAATGGTTGATGCGGCCAACCGGCATCGCTTCAGCCTGGAAGCGTTACATCGTCAATCGCGAGCCGTTGTCTTTCTGGCAGTGGCGACACTCAGAAGCTCCAGTCGTCACCGCGCAGCAATTTATTCCCGGCCGCCCAGCCAACACGATGATTGTCTGCGACCACGGCGAAGTACTCGCATCCATCACGGTGGAAGTCCTGCGCAGTGCTGGCACCACTGGCGCGGCCACCACGGTTCGCCTGCTGAAGAATGATGAAATTGAAGAGGCTTCCCGCAAGCTGGCACGCAAGTTGAAACTGACCGGCTTCCACGGCCTTGATTTCATGCTGGCCACTGGGGAAGAATGTCATCCACGCAATGCGGCCTATCTGATTGAACTGAACCCGCGCTGCACCCAGATCGGCCACCTTCGCTTGCATGGCGCTGGCGATTTGGCCGGCGTGATGAGCAAGCTGCTGCATGACTCGCTCGGCATTCCATATCCCGTGCCCGAGCAGCAGAGTGAGATTGCAAAAGATACCGTTGCATTTTTCCCCACAGCAGTTCTCGTCAATCCAGCCAATCCGTGGATCCAGAACGGCTATCATGATGTTCCCTGGGAGCAGCGCGAGATGGTGCGTGACCTGCTGCAGGAGGTATGGCCCTACCGCCAGTGGACCGGCAGGCTCTACCACCACTTTTTTCCGGCTGAACCGGCCCGCGAAATCTGCTACGAAGAGAAATAATTCCCGCTTCTACCTCTAGGTCCCTCGCCCTATTTCATCCTCTCTTGCCGGGACTATAATCATTCCGAATTCAAACTTGGCGCATTTCCCCCTGCGCTGCAGTCAAACGCATCTATGCTTCTCCAACCGTAGGAGTAGGCAACATGGCCTTTAAGCTGACAGTAAACCAGAAAAGCTACACGGTAGACGCTGCTCCTGACACGCCCCTGCTGTGGGTATTGCGCGATGCGCTCGGCTACCACGGACCCAAGTTCGGCTGCGGAGTCGGTCTCTGCGGCGCCTGCACAGTGCATGTGGATGGCCGCGCCGTGCGCAGCTGCACCACGCCGGTCAGCAGCGCAGAAGGCAAACAGATTGTCACCATTGAGGGACTCTCCCTGCATGGCGACCACCCGGTGCAGAAGGCGTGGAAGGAAGTGGACGTGGCGCAGTGCGGCTACTGCCAGTCTGGCCAGATGATGGCCGCTGCGGCCTTGCTATCGCGTACGCCGCATCCCACCGATGCACAGATTGACGCTGCCATGAGCAACAATCTCTGCCGCTGCGGAACCTATACCCGCATCCGGCAGGCCGTGCGCAAAGCCTCTGAATTCGCCGCCCATGCGGATCTGGTTGGCTCCACTACCACCAAACTTGGCTGAAGCCTGTGCAGGAGGCAACTATGCTGACGGAAAATCCAATGGAATCCCCGAAGCCTGAAACCGCGACGGTTGGCAGTAAGCCCGCAATCATGCCGCGTCGCTCTTTTCTGCAGTTG